>NC_020304.1:3695000-3982500 GCF_000341395.1 Desulfocapsa sulfexigens DSM 10523
TTGAATCAGTTTGCTGAATGGTAGGAGAACATTGTGGCCGCCTGAGAAGGTACACCGTAAGGAGTGCTGGAGGTTCCACAAGAGCTTATGTTGACACGAGTAGCGAAAAACAAGGTGAGAAACCTTGTCGCCGAAAGCCTCAGGTTTCCTGTAGTCAAGTTAATCTGCTCAGGGTTAGTCGGCTCCTAAGGCGAGGCCGAGAGGCGTAGTCGATGGGAAACTGGTTAATATTCCAGTACCACTTATCCATTGTTATGGTAAGGGGGGACGGAGAAGGTAAGGCCATCCGGGCGTTGGTTGTCCCGGTTTAAGCGTGTAGGGGTAAGACTTAGGTAAATCCGGGTCTTTATTAACTCTGAGGCGTTATGACGAAGTCCTAAGGACTACAAAGTGGCTGGTTCCATGCTTCCAGGAAAATCCTCGTATCTAGATGGATATGTGACCGTACCGTAAACCGACACAGGTAGGCAGGTAGAAAATACCAAGGCGCTTGAGAGAACTTGGGTTAAGGAACTCGGCAAAATAGCACCGTAACTTCGGGAGAAGGTGTGCCACAACTGGTGATTGAATTTACTTCATGAGCTGGTCGTGGTTGCAGTGAAATGGGGGGAGCGACTGTTTACTAAAAACACAGGACTCTGCGAAGTCGAAAGACGAAGTATAGGGTCTGACGCCTGCCCGGTGCCGGAAGGTTAAGGGGACTTGTTAGCGCAAGCGAAGCAATGAACCGAAGCCCCGGTAAACGGCGGCCGTAACTATAACGGTCCTAAGGTAGCGAAATTCCTTGTCGGGTAAGTTCCGACCTGCACGAATGGCGTAACGATTTCCCCACTGTCTCAACCCAAGACTCAGCGAAACTGTAGTACCGGTGAAGATGCCGGTTACCCGCAACAAGACAGAAAGACCCCGTGAACCTTTACTATAGCTTGGCATTGGTTTTTGAGGTAACATGTGTAGGATAGGTGGGAGACTTTGAAGCGGGCACGCCAGTGTCTGTGGAGTCATCCTTGAAATACCACCCTTGTTATCTTAGGAATCTAACTGCGGTCCGTGATCCGGATCCAGGACATTGTCTGGTGGGTAGTTTGACTGGGGCGGTCGCCTCCTAAAGAGTAACGGAGGCGCGCGAAGGTTCCCTCAGGCTGATTGGAAACCAGCCGTAGAGTGCAAAGGCATAAGGGAGCTTGACTGCGAGAGAGACATTTCGAGCAGGTACGAAAGTAGGTCTTAGTGATCCGGCGATTCCGCATGGAAGGGTCGTCGCTCAACGGATAAAAGGTACTCCGGGGATAACAGGCTTATCTCCCCCAAGAGTCCATATCGACGGGGAGGTTTGGCACCTCGATGTCGGCTCATCACATCCTGGGGCTGAAGCAGGTCCCAAGGGTTTGGCTGTTCGCCAATTAAAGTGGTACGCGAGCTGGGTTTAAAACGTCGTGAGACAGTTTGGTCCTTATCTGTTGCGGGCGCAGGATATTTGAGGAGATCTTTTCCTAGTACGAGAGGACCGGAATGGACGAACCTATGGTGTTCCAGTTGTTTCGCCAGAAGCATTGCTGGGTAGCTAAGTTCGGCAGGGATAACCGCTGAAAGCATCTAAGCGGGAAGCCCACTCCAAGATAAGATATCCCGGGACATTAGTCCCCTGAAGGCTCGTTGAAGACTACAACGTTGATAGGTCAGGTGTGGAAGTGTGGTAACACATGGAGCTTACTGATACTAATAAGCCGTGCGGCTTATTCATTTCTCTTGATTAAGACGCTACTGAATACTCTACTATTCGATTATCGATTTTTTTATAAGGAGTAAGGTGTACTATTTGGACACCTCACACCTCACCGTCTTTTATCGGTGGCGAAAGCAAAGAGGATCCACCCGTTCCCATTCCGAACACGGAAGTTAAGCTCTTTAGCGCCGATGGTACTGCATGGGCAACTGTGTGGGAGAGTAGGTCACCGCCGATTTCTTTATATAAAAAAAGCCCCAATCAGGTTTCTTCTGATTGGGGCTTTTTTTTGCTGGCAGCAATTCTTCAGTAATACCACAAAATGATCAAAAAAAATCCCAGTCATGTTATAACCCTGACTGGGATTTTACTCTGTCAAACTCGAACGCGTTCCTGTTTTCAGTAAGGGGGATATGGAAGCGTACTCTTTACCATAAATAAAAAATCTCCAAACCCATCATTTCAATAATGTTTTAAGTATCTTACACTTTCGACAGATTTCCATTTTGTCACGAACATCGATATCTTTTGTGCAGTCACATTTTGTACCACAGACAAACCAGCACATATCACCGCATTGAAACTCCCAAGCAGGGCATTCCTCTTTAATCTCACAGGACTTCCGTTCCCAACATGGTTGGAGTTTTTTTCCGCTTTGGTTTTTTTTCTGATAGATTAGAAACCAGAGTTGACGTTCAATATGAAGAGGAATTTTGCGCCATCCCTGCTCATAACTATGAATCGCTTTCAGCGAAACACCAAGCAATTCTGCCAATTGTTTTTGAGTTCTATTCAGTTTCTTTCGTATGGTTACAAAGGCTTCTTTTTCCAAAACAGTACCCGACACTTATATTTAAAAGATTAGATCTGATGCTAAAGTCAGATTCGATATAATACATTGAAGTAGTAAGGGTAACAGGTTCTTCTTTTTTTTTCAGCAAGAATTCCTCCCTTACTTAACTTCCTTGCTACTATCTTAATCTTTTAATTTATGAATTTTCTTTTGGTTTGAATATCCTTTCGTTGAGTTTAGTTATATTTTTTTGTATGTATCACTGAATCCTGATTATCCACCAATTTTATTTTCCATAATGCAAGGAGACCTCTATGGCAGTTCATGTAGTAAACCATCCGCTCATTCGTCACAAAGTCGGTTTGTTAAGAGAAAAAGACATCTCTACTAAAGACTTTAGAGCCCTGGCTTCGGAAATCTCTAGACTACTAGGCTACGAAGCCACTAAGAATTTACCTACTGAAAAAAAAATCATAAAAACCTGGTCAGGCCCTGCCCAAATTGAATCTATCAAAGGAAAAAAAATAACCTTTGTCCCTATCCTCCGTGCTGGACTCGGGATGATGGATGGTGTTTTCGATCTCATTCCTTCTGCCAAAGTATCCATCGTTGGTTTTTATCGTGACGAAAAAACCCTGCAACCGGTCCAATACTATGTCAAACTAGCCAAGAATATTCAACAGCGTACTGCCTTGATTCTTGATCCCATGCTTGCGACCGGCGGAACGCTCAATGCCACAATCACCCTTCTTAAAGAAGCAGGATGCGTATTCCAGTGAATCCGGCCACCCAGTCCACTTGATTCCGGCCAGTAATTCCACGGCAAAGCGGCCACCCAGTCCAGAGGATTCCGGCCAGGGTGTCGGAGCGTAGCGACGCGAATATTTCCTTCTTACTCTGTGTGTTGCTCTCACGTCAAGCGTGCTTTCTTTTTTCTCATAGATTCTCCTTTCAGTTTGATTTTGTGAGCGGCATGTACCAGACGGTCAAGAATGGCGTCGGCTAAAGTCGGATCTCCGATCCGCTCATGCCAGTGCTCTACCGGTAATTGACTGGTTACCAAGGTAGATTTGAGGCCGTGTCTGTCTTCCAGTATTTCTAGTAAATCATGGCGTTGCTCCTGGTTGAGTGTGGCCAGTCCATAGTCATCAAGTACCAATAGATCTGTTTTTGAATAGACAGTCAGTAACTTCAGATAACGGCCATCCCCCTTGGCAAGAGCCAGATCTTCAAAGAGTTTACTCAGACGGAGATAGAGAGCACTATAGCCTTCTCTGCATGCCTTTTGGGCCAAGGCACAGGCAAGATAGGATTTGCCGACTCCAGTGGGGCCGGTAATAAGCAGATTGGTATGTTCCTTTATCCAGTTGCAGTCAGCCAGCCTGGTTACCAGTGACCTATCCAGACCACGCGGATGACGGAAGTCTACATCCTCGATTGAGCCATCCTGCCGCAGCTTTGCCTTTCTGAGTCTGGTCTGAAGTTTTCTGGTTTCCCTGACCGCCTGCTCGCGGTCAAGTAACAGACCGAGGCGTTCTTCGAAACCCAGGTTATCTGCAGTGTCCATGTCCATCTGTTCCTGGAGTGCTGCGGCCATGCCGGTGAATCGAAGAGTTGTGAGTTTTTCAAGTGTTGGATGCAGAAGCATTTTATCGTTTCCTTTTTGTTTTAGTGGGTTGAGGGAGAATAATACTGAGAGCCACGGATATTTGCGTGATTAACCGGCTTGTCCTCTGTAGCCGGCTTCGGTAGTGGCTTCTGATCAAGGCCGCTTTTGAGTATGGATTCCACTGAGCGGTAAGAAAGGGCGTTGATATGCAGGGCCCGATGGCATGCTGCCTCAAGGCGTGAATCTCCATAGGCTTTGCCAAGACGGAGAATGCCCAGCAAAGTGCGATAGGCCTGTTGTGGGTGAGCTCTTTTTACAAGAAGCGTCTCTGTGAGGCAGAGTGTCTCCGGCCCGACCTTGGCAGCCCAGCGCTTGAACCTGTCCGGATTCCACTCCATGTACTTTCGGTGGTTGACAGGCATATGCTCTTTGACGGTAGTGTGGTGCCCTCGTTGATTCTCCCGGATGTGACTGGCCACCCGTTTACCACGAAAGTAACACTCAACCGTGCTTTTGGTATAGCGCACCTCAATCTGTTTTTTGACCAGGTTATATGGAACGGAATAGTAATGTCCCTCGACCTCCACATGATAGTCGATATGTACAGTGGCCTTTTTCCAGTAGGATAATTCATAAGGGCTGGCTGGAAGTTGTTTCAGGGCAGGTTTGTCCAGTTCTTCAAAGCGACTTTTACGGCTGCCGGATAACTTCTTGAAAGGCTTGTTGTTCAGTTGCTCAAGGAGTTTGCCTATTTCGCGATTGAGATCGTCAATGTTGAAGAAAGTATGTTTACGGAGTTTTGCCAGAATCCAGCGTTCCACCAGCAATACACCGGCCTCAGCCTTGGCCTTGTCCCTTGGTTTTCTAACCCTTGCAGGCAGCACCACGGTTTGATAATGTCGGGCCAGATCATGATAAGTGGGATTAAGGTCAGGTTCGTAACGGCAGGCTTTTGTGACGCCACTTTTCAGGTTATCTGGAACGACAACTTCCGGAACCCCACCCAGGAAAGCAAATGTACGGACATGTGAACCGATCCAATCCTCAATCTTCTGGCTGGGAGTGGCCTCAGCATAGGTGTAGTTGCTGGCACCAAGGACCGCAACAAAGACCTGAGCCTTTGTGATTTCTCCGGTGTGTTGGTCAACGACATCGACGGTTTGGCCTGCGTAGTCGACAAACAGTTTCTCACCGGCTCGGTGTTCATGGCGCATGACCAGATCAAGCTTGCCGGCCCAATCCCGGTAACTATGGCAGAACCAGCTGTACTGGTAGCCGTCAGGATGCTGCTCTTTGTATTCCTGCCACAGCAGGTTCAGGGTAACCCCTCGTTTGGATTGGAGCTCTTTGTGGATCTCAGAGAAATCTGGAATTAGCCGGCTTGTCCCCGGTGGAGGCGGTGGAGGGAAAAGGGTTTGTTCAAGGCTGCTGTCGCTTAGGTCGTCAGGAAGGGGCCAACCCAGATCTGCTCTTTTGGTTCGTTGTAAATAGTCACTTACCGTGCTGCTGCCAATACCGCAGCTACGGGAAATTTCACGGTTACTGTGCCCAAGTTCATACTTGAGTCGTAGTACCTCTCTAATTTTTCGCATAGATAACCTCTTCTTCGGCATGAGCCCTCCTTGAATTTTATTCAAAAAGGCACTCTCTACCAGTTGGTTCTATGCGTCGCTACTCCCTATTTGGGGTGACCGGATTCCTCTGGAATCACTGGCCGGAATGAAATGGAATCGGTGGCCGGAATCACGTGGAATGAGTGGCCGGTTTACTCTGGAATCGGTGGCCGGAATCGTCTGGAATATGCAAGCAGGATGCACTTCCATCAAGGGTCTCTTTCTTGTCTGTGCCCCTGAAGGGGTAAAGAAGGTTCAGGATCTCCATCCTGATGTGGATATTTACACGGCAGCACTCGATGAACGACTTAATGATCAAGGGTATATACTTCCTGGTCTTGGTGATGCTGGAGATAAACTTTTTGGAACCAAATAGTTTTTTTTCGACTTACAGTACTTAAACAAATAAAGGTAAAAACATACGATGGAAACACAATCACCAAGTAGTGACTACAACTTTCGACCACAGGACATAATTCTTGGTGCTCAAATGCTTTTTGTTGCCCTTGGAGCACTTGTTCTTGTGCCCTTGCTAACAGGCCTCAATCCCAATGTGGCCCTTTTTACTGCCGGAGCAGGCACTCTGCTTTTTCAGATAATAACAAAGGGAAAAGTACCTATTTTTCTCGCCTCTTCTTTTGCCTTCATCGCTCCGATTATTTATGGCGTGCAAACATGGGGAATTGCCGGAACCATGTGCGGGTTGCTTGCCGCTGGACTTTTTTATGTTTTGCTTTCAATACTTATTTATTTTCAAGGAGGAGAAATACTCCACAAAATCCTTCCTCCCATTGTAACCGGACCAGTTATCATGGTCATTGGACTCATCCTCGCACCTGTTGCTGTTTTTATGGCTACCGGAATGACAGGAGACGGTTCTTTTGAACTCGTACCACGCAATACTGCTCTTATAGTTTCCGCAACCTCACTAGCGGTCACCCTCCTGGTGTCACTCCTTGGTCACGGCATGTTTAAGCTTATCCCTATCCTGTGCGGCATCAGTGCTGGGTATCTGGTTTCTATCCCTTTTGGGCTGATCGATTTCACACCAGTCCGTGAAGCCTCCTGGTTTGCTATGCCAACTTTTACCTACCCTGAATGGAATCTTGAGGCAATTTTCTTTATCGTTCCCGTTGCCATTGCTCCAGCGATTGAACATTTTGGTGACATTCTTGCCATTGGCTCCGTTACCAATAAGGACTATGTAAAAGATCCAGGTATTCATCGTACCTTGCTTGGAGATGGCCTTGCTACAAGCCTCGCAGCCTGTTTTGGTGGACCTCCTAACACCACCTACTCTGAAGTTACCGGTGCTGTGACTCTTACTAAATCATTCAACCCGGCTATCATGACATGGGCCGCGATTGTAGCGATTATACTTGCCTTTGTTGGAAAGGTAGGAGCCATGTTACAGACCATTCCATCTCCTGTAATGGGTGGCATCATGCTTCTTCTTTTTGGTGCTATAACCGTTGTCGGCTTAAACACTCTGGTCCGTGCCCAAAAAGACCTTACAGAGCCTCGCAACCTTGCCATCATTTCACTAATCATGGTACTTGGTATAGGTGGAATGAGTTTTTCTGCTGGAGCCTTTACCGTGAAAGGAATTGGCTTGGCAGGAATTGCCGGAGTCCTGCTTAACCTGATCTTACCCGGAAAAAAGAAGGAAGCCTGACACCTGTATATGAATGAAACTGATGGTAATAAAACTGGTATTCTTTACGTAGCAGCTACTCCTATTGGCAACCTGGAGGACATTACTCTACGCTGTTTACGCGTGCTCGGAGAAGTAGATCTCATCGCAGCTGAAGATACCCGTCATACCCGTAAACTTCTCACTCATTTTCAAATTTCCACGCCTCTTATCAGTTATTATCGTGAAAAAGAGGTAGAGCGATCCGCTCAGCTTATTCAGCGGCTCCTTGGAGGGGAATCCATTGCCCTGGTATCAGACGCCGGTACTCCCGCTATCTCTGATCCCGGTGCTCTACTTGTTGCACGTGCCCATGAAGCTGGAATCACCGTTGTTCCTCTTTCAGGTGCATCAGCACTGACAACGGCACTTTCAGCTTCCGGTATCACAAATCCACACTTTCTCTTCCTAGGATTTGCGCCATCAAAGAAATCTCAACGGCGTTCCCTTCTGACCTCTCTCAAAGACGTGCCCTGGCCTGTAATTTTTTATGAATCGCCCAGACGCATTGAAGGGCTCCTTTCTGATATTCTGAAAATTATGGGGAACCGCAATGGATTTTGGGGAAGAGAACTTACCAAGGCATACGAAGATCTGAGAAAAGGCACCATCAACTCACTCCTTGAACAGGCCTCTTCCCAAACAAATCGTGGAGAATTCGTTCTGGTTGTTGAACCGGGAACCACACTCAGTGCAGAAGGTGAGAACCTTCAGGATTTATTAATCTGGTATCGTGACAACACCACCCTTTCACTTAAAGATGTCAGTCGTAAACTTGCTGGTGACCTTGGTCTTTCCCGTTCTGTCGTTTATCAGGAAGCACTCATTGTTTACAAAGAAAATAGAGAAACAGTTGAGGGAGAGGTAATCAAAAAAGGAGATACTTAATCCCCCCCTTGCTCAAGGAGTCCAAATGGCTTTGTCAGATTTATCTTAAAGTTATATGTTCTAGAATCACACATTACCTGATTATTTGAAGGCTATTTAGCACTGCAACGGATCAATCAGACGATTTGTTTTCCTTGATAGAATTCAACAAATACGTCACATTTTATCAACCCGTACCCCAAACTCTTATGACACTAAGAAGTAGCGTTACACCTCAGAAACAGTTTATTTACGGTATTCACAAACCTGACTATATAGCAACTAATCTTCGACTTGAAACAAGTATTAACTCTCTTGGACACCTCGATTCAGGAGACGTATATTCCAATCAAGCAAATTTCCCCGCTAATGATGTAAAAGTCACAGATGGAGACTGGATTTTTGAGATTCCAAATCCATTTTCTTTTCGAGGGACAACTTTTATTGACAAAGAATGGGCTGACAACAGTGCAAACAATCCTCAAAAAATTTCCCTTCCACCAACACAAAAACTCTCACTCAGTACACTTCTCGAGAAAGAACAGATTCCCGACAGTCTTTTCGACAAACTTCCCGCCCCATTGCATCTTTCCCTTGCCACAACCTCTACAGATCCACAGGATTTGATCAGATTAGCCGAACTCTCTTGTTGCATTGAAAAAGACACCAATGGAATACCAACTGGATTGCGCTATAAAACAGATTCTCACGGGAAAACCCGAGCAGTCATCAACGACCATGCACTCTTTGAAGCAGTGGCAAACAACCCGGCTCTGCCTGACACCTATAAACTGGTGATGGTACTTCGCCCTGGAGCTCAGGGAGGAAGTGAAATTGTTGGAGAATTCAATGACATGAAAGAAAGTCATGTCTTTGAGTATCTACGGAGAAACTCGTATATTGCTGGTGGCCACTATGCTGCAAACATGGCTGACGATGCTGTTCGCTACTCGATAGATCGGCTATCCGAAGCGGACATAACAGGATTACGCCATTTGTATTATCAGCGAAGTTTTGTTCGATTAGCCTGCCATTTAGGCATTGCAGATAACAAGGAACAAAAATCCTATTCCATGGATGCTCTTGAAATCCTGCGAAAAAAAATTCTTCAATCTCTGTCACCTGAAACCAGCCCTGATATTTCAGCAACGCTCTGGGGATGGAATTTCGGCTTTGACTATGCCCCTACTCGCTATCGCCTTCACGCCTCTCATCAACAGATCCATCAACAATATGCAATGCTTCCACAAAATGTAGCTAGTTTCAGCGGCAATCTCCATATCTCATCAGGCAGCATTCCCTCCTTCGGGTGTGGAGATATGGTAGCTGAAATGATACAAAATTACCGTCGCGAAACACACAGTGACTTCTTTTCCGATTATCTTGCCTGTATACGAAATAATATCCGTATGGACGAAAGAAATGACCTGGAATCAAGTCTGATACTCTGGGAAAATGAACATGCCATTCTTTTTGTTCCCAAGGCCCAGACATCGCAATGGGAATTGCAGCTTATGGCATTACGAAACACCAATACTGACATTATCGGCAATATTCTGGAAGCCGACACAGCTTCCAGAATATCGCTTGACAGAGGGATATTTCTTGCCCAGAAAGTACTCGCAGGGCTTGGTGCAAAGATGGTTACATCAATAGAATACCCAAAGCGAATCGGCAACGCAGGAGAGCCAGGACAGCATCTACTCTACAGCTTCCTTCCCAGGCTACCAGAATCCCCCGGGGCGTTCAGCGAAGCACAACTACGTTTTATTAATGGTCATTATCCGGAGGACTTCGCAGCTGTCTGCAGACAACAGTTGCAGAAATAAACACAATCCCCACAATTAATGCTCTGTTTCGTTCTGCCGCTTTTTTAAGACTTTCTGCAGACCAAGCTGTTTCTGTACGTTGATAACCAGAGGTCCACCAATGTTCGCAGCGAGTTGCGAATCGGTTTCTTCCTCAGTTTTTTTCAACATGAGAAATACACCAATATCCAGTGGATTATCAGCTTTGATGGTCTGTACTTCAGCGTCATCAAGAAAGATATCATAATTTAAATCATAGGATGTCGGATCTACAAGTGTAAAGGTCACAACAGGTGCCTCACAGGATTCCAGCCAATATGCAGAAACTTTTCCATCATCCTTGTGAAAAATCTTAAAAGTAGTGTATTCTTCGAAACCGGGAATCCCTTTAGGGAATGTAAAGATCTTTTCCGATTGAATTGATGGTTGCTGTGTCACTCTGCTTTGCATGCTCATAATCGCTCCCTGATTGATGATAACAATGAAAATGTTACTAAACACCGTCGGACATCATCTGTATCGGTAATAACATATATTATAATTAGACTTTTTTTACTGGAGTTACCATAATGGATTCGAATGGATTTTTTGGAAACTGGGGTGGAGCCTACATTCCAGAAGTACTGCATCAAACCTTTCAAGAACTGAAAAAAGAATATGACCGGTGTCGAAAAGATCCGGCGTTCTGGCAGGAATATCTGACTCTCATGTCAACCTACTCCTGTCGCCCTACTCCCCTGACCTACGCTGAGAATCTCACTCGCCACTTTGGCGGTGCTCAAATCTATATCAAACGTGAGGATCTCAATCACACCGGAGCGCATAAGGCTAATAATGTCATGGGACAGGGACTCCTCGTCAAACGTATGGGGAAAAAACGGGTAATAGCCGAGACCGGAGCCGGTCAGCATGGTATGGCCACTGCAACCATGGCAGCCAAATTTGGACTCGACTGCACCATTTACATGGGTGAGGAAGATGTTATGCGGCAACGCCCCAACGTCTTCTGGATGGAAAAAATGGGTGCCACGGTGGTTCCTGTCACAGACGGTTCACGTACCTTGAAAGATGCAATCAATGAGGCCTTTCGTGACTGGGTAACCAATGTTGATGACACCCATTACGTTTTTGGTACAGCCTGTGGTCCTGCACCGTTTCCGGAAATGGTTGCCTGGTTTCAATCTATTATAGGCATTGAGGCAGCCGAACAAATCATACAATACCACCATAAGATGCCGAAGAGGGTCTATGCCTGTGTTGGCGGTGGATCCAACGCCATGGGTATTTTTAAACGTTTTCTTGATGAGGATGGTATTGAACTTGTAGGAGTTGAAGCAGGAGGCCATGGTGCCGAGAGCGGAGCCCATGCCATACGCCTCTCAAGCCCTGATGCGTCACCGGGCGTAGCTCAAGGCTACAAAACCATGTTTCTTCAGGATGATGATGGACAAATGAAACTGACCCATTCCGTGGCAGCAGGACTTGATTATGTTGGTGTCTCGCCAATTCTCAGCGATCACTGGGAAAACAAAAGGGTTCGATTCGAATCCGCCACTGATACCGAGGTCATGCAAGCGCTTGACCTCACCATGCGCCTTGAAGGTATCATTCCAGCCCTGGAGTCATCCCATGCTTTTGCAGGCGCCTTCAGAGAAGTGGGGCAACTTTCAAAGGACGATGCAATCATTATCAATCAATCCGGACGAGGCGATAAGGACATTTTCACAATTGCCCACGCCTTTGAAGATCCTTCATGGAAGAAATTTATTATTGACCGAGGCAGGGAATACAGCAACAGCTAGTAATCCATCCACCTTCAGCCTATTTATCAGAGATTGAGATATGAAGTTAGAACAACAGTTACGTAACAAATTAAAAGAAAAAGACATTCTTCTCATGACCCATATAGTCCTGGGATACCCTTCACTTGATGTTAACCGTGAAATCATCCGCCAGATGGTCGGCAACGGGGTGGACTGCATTGAAATGCAGATTCCCTTTTCTGAACCCATGGCCGATGGCCCGGTTATCCTCAAAGCCAATCAGGACGCCCTCGCCACTGGCACCAAAGTTGAAGATTGCTTTCAATTTGCGGCAGAAATGGCCCGGACACATGAAATCCCCTTCCTCTTTATGACCTATTACAACATTATTTTTAAATATGGCGAGGAGGCTTTTATAAAAAGGGCGGCAGAAATAGGCATTCATGGATTTATCATTCCGGACCTCCCCCCGGAAATGGGGAAAACTTTCCTGGCATTAGCTGACAAGTATAATCTTGCACTCATTCTCATCTATGCTCCAACTTCTACGGATGCACGCATGGAGGAACTGGACAGACATGCCAACGGTTTTATTTATTGTGTCGCCAGACGAGGTGTCACAGGAAAGAAATCTGCGTTTGATCATGATTTTGACAACTATCTTGCCAGGTGCAGAGCTGCAACGCAACTCCCTCTTGCAGTTGGTTTCGGCATCCAGAGCAAGGAAGATATCGATGCCTTACGAGGAAAAGCTGATATGGCGGTCATTGGATCACGTACTATTCAGCTGGTTGAAACAGAAGGTGCAGAGGCTGTGGGTCCTTTTATTGCCGGGCTCCGTTAGCTGACTCCCAGAAAAAAGAGATAGGTAACACGTAACTGGCGAAACTCACCTGTGCTTACGCCAGTTAGGATGGGTGATACCAAACTTCTTCACCTTGTAATTGAGCGCCCTTGGGCTGACACCAAGTTTTGCAGCAGCATTTTTCTGCACCCAGAGACACTCTTCAAGGGCGTTTAGGATCAATTCCTTCTCCTGATCAACAAGGGAGCTCTTCCCCGGCAGTGTAGGAGTTCCGCTGTCTACTGTTGGCCCTTTCTCCACTGGCAGGGAAAGATTGCTGGTATCAATCAGGACATCGTCTTCCAAAATCACGGCTCGTTCAATGGTGTTTGCCAGTTGTCGTATATTTCCGGGCCAGCGATATTTCCGAATCTGTTCAAGAGATTTATCCGTAAAACCTTGCACATCACTCCCAAGGGATGTTGCGTATTTATTGAGGAAATACTGAGCAAGGGGCAACAGGCATTGCTGCCGCTCCCGTAAATCCGGTAGTCGTATGGGGAGAACATTAATTCGATAGTAGAGATCTTCCCGAAATTTCCCCTTACTGATTTGTTCAGGAAGGTCCTTATTGGTGGCCGCAATAACACGGACATCGGCATATATTGTTTTATTGCCTCCCACACGTTCAAAACATTTTTCTTCAAGCACTCTCAGCAATTTTGTCTGCAAGCCGAGACTAATTTCTCCAATTTCATCAAGAAATAAGGTCCCTCCACTGGCCTGTTCAAAACGACCAACACGAAGTTTGTCAGCACTGGTAAATGCACCTTTTTCATGACCAAACAGCTCGGACTCAAGAAGATCTTCGGGAATATTGGCACAATTGATCTTGATAAAGGGTTTCTGCTTACGCGGACTGTTATAATGAACAGTTCCGGAAAGAAAACTTTTTCCCGTCCCCGTCGCACCGGTGATCAGGATAGTAGAATCAGTTTTGGCAAATTTCTCGAGACTCTTCAAGACCACTTTCATCCCTGGACTAAAAGCAATAACATCATTAAAATGATACACAATGTCCTGTTTGTGTCGCAGGTATGCTATCTCATTCCTCAGAGCCTTATTCTCAAAAGTTTTCTCTGTAGCAACTTCAAAACGTGTCACAGAAACAGGATGAACCAGATAATCGTAAGCTCCACTTTTCAGTGCCTGCACAACCACTTCCGGCTTTTCTTCCTGGCCTATGAGAATAACTGGAGTATGGGGAAGTCGTTGCACGACATCCTCTAAAAGAGGTAAACCGGTCCCACTGTCCTCCATAAAGAGGAAAATCAGATCATATTCATTCCCTTTAAGCTCTCCAAGTAGCTTTTCACTACCATAGCAAAATGTAATTTTGGCGCGGTCATCGAGGGCTCTACGAATGTTCTGATGACTTTCTTCTGGAATTGCATACGCTAAAATTGTATACATAATGCTCCTTCTTATCAAAGATACGGACTTAGAATTTCATATTTGTAACTCACAAGAAAAATACTATGTGAAAAATATTCTCATTGCAAATGAAAAATAACCTGTATTCCCCTATTCAGCCCACTGCCAGCACTGCATAACCATGGACCAGAAGTTTTCAGATATTACTTTTATGGAACGTGCTCTCAGCCTTGCCCATTCAGCCTCCAACAAGGGTGAAGTCCCGGTGGGAGCTATCCTTACTCTTGATGGTAAGATCGTTGGTGAGGGAGAGAACTGCCCGATTGCATGCCATGACCCAAGTGCACACGCAGAAATAATGGCATTACGTAATGCGGCCACAAAACTGGAGAATTACCGTTTGCCAGGTACCACACTTTATGTGACGCTCGAACCCTGTATTATGTGTATGGGTGCAATCATCCATGCACGTGTCCGGAGAGTTGTTTTCGGAGCATACGACCCTAAAACAGGGGCTGCAGGATCACGCTACTCCATAGGGACCGATCAACTCCTGAATCATACCCTTGAAATCACCCCTGGAATCTGTGAAACTGAATGTACTGCAATTCTGAAAAGCTTTTTCAGGGAACGACGTAAAAAAAGGCCATGCACACTACCGGAACAATATTTTTGAAAGCATTTTAGAGTTTTTGATTGCCAAATTTCTTTTCACAGGCTAAAAGAACCGACTGAAAAAGGACTTTTTTTTTTCGGAGGGGTGGCCGAGAGGCTTAAGGCGCACGCTTGGAAAGCGTGTGTACGCAAGTACCGTGAGTTCGAATCTCACCTCCTCCGCCAAATACAAAAAGGCCATGTAATTCAGGCGAATCACATGGCCTTTTTTTTCTGTCCCACAATCCCGACCATCCAACCTCAAGCAAGCGCCTGCCTAACCGCCTTTCCTATCTGCTGCATACCATACGGCTTGCGAACAAGTACTCCAGCCCCCAACGCTTGGGCCTTATACACTTCATTATTTTCGGAAAACCCGCTTACCACTATTGCCTTCAGGTCAGCCTGAATCTCAATCGACCGGAGGAATGTCTCATACCCGTTAATACCTGGCTCCATAATCATATCAAGAAGCATCAGGTCAACCCTGTTTTCTTTAAGGTGTTGGATAGCCTCTTCACCTGAACTGGCGGTGAAAATCCGGTATCCCAGGGCACTCAACATCTGCTGTGCAATATGAAGCTGTAGTGGTTCATCGTCAACGATGAGAATATGCTCACCATCACCGACAAGTCCTTCAAGGTCCATGCTTTCAATCTGTTCAAGCAGATTCTCTCGCGTTGCAGGAAAATAGAGGGAAAAGGTGGTCCCGCTGGAGTTGCTTTCCACCGTAATAACACCATTATGATCCTGCACACTATTCCATACAACGGTCAAACCAAGCCCCGTCCCACTTCTTCCCATGTCTTTCTTGGTGTAAAAAGGCTCAAAAATATGTTTCAGGTCACTTTCTGAAATTCCTTTTCCCGTATCTGCGATGGTAAACTTAACATATTCCCCTTTCGCCATATATTGTTCTTTAGCCACCGGCTTATCTATATAAACATTGCAGGTCGTTACTTTCACAACACCATCATCTTCTAATGATTCCATTGCGTTGGCAACAAGATTCATAATACATTTTCGTATATGAACGGCAGAACAGGATATGTTCAGAAGATCCGGTTCAAGCTCTCTTTCACACACCACTCCCTCATGATGTGAGAGCAGCTCCTTATATTCGGGGGAATTAAAGTATGATTCAATCAGGCTGTTCAGATTCTCAGGTTCCCTGACTGCTGCCGCACCTCTTGCAACGGTCAGCATATCAGCAACCATAGCCGCCGCACGTTTACCCGAGTCTTCTATTAACTGAAGAGGCTTTCTCAGCTCGCTATCCGGCGGGAGTTTCAAAAGCAATAACTCCGGATAACTCACGATCCCCGAAAGGATATTATTCAAATCATGGGCCACCCCTCCGGCCATCATGCCAACGGCCTCCATCTTCAGGGAACGATGCAGCTGGTCTTCCATTTTTTTCTGTATGCTGATGTCCGTGAAGAATGCAAAATAATATGATTGTCCCTGGTATTCAAAATAGCTTAAATATAACTCCACCGGGAAAAGGCTCCCATCTTTGCGCCGATAGTTTGTTCGAACAGAGTACGATTTTTTAGCAGGCGGCCAGTTGGCTTCCGTTATATTCACATCAATATTATGAATACCGAGTGACAGTAATTCTGTCTTGCTATAGCCCAGTATATTGGCTGCCGCATTATTGACATGTATAATTCTTGTATCTTCCAGAAGCGGAGCATTCTTGGTCCAGATAATGGGATACGCACACGAATCGACTGCATACTGAGTCAAAAGAAGTTTCTCCTCAGTTTTCTTGAGAAGTGCACCCTGCCTTAAGATTTCGATATTCTGCTCTTTCAGTTCTCTGTTATATTTTCCAAGGGTATAATAGCGAAACAGCAAAAACAGTACTCCAATAGCAATAAAAGGGAAAATACGCCAGAACAGCCTATAATCAAAACTTTTTTCGTATTTAACTGATATCCAGCGATTTAAGATCTGCTGATGCTCTCTTTTGTCAAGGCTATTAATGACTTTATTAAAGATAGAGAGCAGAATCGGTTGATCATTTCTGGTGGCAACCCCAAGCTCCCATCGTTCATCAAATTTTCCGACGATTTTAAGCTCATCCGAGAAACCTTTCTGAATAGTGCTGCTCACCGTGGCCAACGTACCGATAAACCCATAAATTTTACCCCGATTAACAAGCCTTAACCCCTCATCGACAGACGCAACATCAACAATTTGCATTTCAGGATATTTACTGCGTAAAAGTTCACCAAAGGCATAGCCCTTCACAACACCAAGCAGTTCATCCTGAACAGAGGTAAGATCAGCAATAAACCGTTCTGTATTCCGAGTTGCCAGCACGAGAGGGATTGACAGATACGGAACTGTAAAATCCATATATGTGAGACGCTCCGGGGTTGCCATAGCCAGAGAAAAAATATCACACTTCCTTGTTTTGGCATATTCAATACTTTCGCTCCAGGTTTGGGTCGGCACCAGAACAACGGGAATACCAAGCTTTTCTTCTATCAGGGTAAAATAGTCAGCACTCATTCCCACATGCTGACCATTTTCAATTTTTTCGAGGGGCATCCAATCAGGATCCACACACATGGTTATCTGTTTTTTGGTTGAGAGGAAGATTTGCTCTTCTTCGGTAAACATACCACCATGGTCAGTTGTCACTTTCTTCTGATTTATGGATTCTCCAATATCCCCTGTGACCAGAGCCTCAGCCGAGCAAGGAACGCCAAATACTAAAAACAGAAGAAGCAACCCATAGAGATTACAAATTTTCCTAAACTGCAAAAACATAATGAACTCCAGAAATAAAGATAGAGCAGTTGATTCGGTTCTGCTGTTAAGGTTGATGATATGTTAATTATTTTAGAGAGTCAATTTTTGAAACAACCATGGAACTTTCTTTTCCTGGCCCAAAGTCCTACCGGAAGCCTTGTATAGATATTGCCGAATAACAGATTTATAAGTTTAAATACTCTTGACGCTATCATTCTGGTTGTGTATAAGAGCTTCACAGAAGGAGCAGGTGGACAGCAGGTCTGATAGTTAAAGGTCAAATTTTCCCACCCAACCTTCAATCAATCTGAAATTTCGTTTTGATAGTCGGGTCCTGTACAATTGAGGATCATGAACTCCGCCAGGTCTGGAAGGAAGCAACGGTAATGACCCCCTCGATGTGTTGCAGGGTCCCGGCTATCATCTTTTACTTGCAACATCACATGTCGGTTTTATCCGTTTTTGTCCTATCGTACAAAAAAGTAAAACCTGTCGCGTCAATACTGAGTACTGACTTACTTGCTAGTCTCGGTTTTCTTATCTATTCTTCTAGGTAGGTCTGTTTTATGTCCTATTTGGTTCTTGCCAGAAAATCACGTCCCCAGAATTTCAATCAGGTTGTAGGCCAAATCCCGGTTGTAAAAACTCTGATGAACAGTATTGTCAGAAATCGAATCGCCCACGCAATACTTTTTTCCGGCGTACGCGGTGTCGGAAAAACCACCCTGGCCCGCATCATGGCAAAAGCAATTAACTGCGAGCAGAAATCAGATGGCAATCCTTGTAACCGCTGCCAATCCTGCACTGAAATAACCACCGGATCATCCCTTGATCTTTACGAAATCGATGGTGCTTCCAACCGTGGCATTCAGGAAATTCGTGAGCTTAAAGAGAAAATTCGTTTTCTCCCTACTTCGTCTAAATATAAGATCATTATTATTGATGAAGTCCATATGCTCACTACAGAGGCCTTCAATGCCCTGTTGAAAACCTTGGAAGAGCCGCCCGATCACGTCTTCTTCATGTTTGCCACCACTGAATTACATAAAATCCCCATCACAATTCTTTCCCGATGCCAGCGCTATGAATTAAAGCGTGTCTCAGCTGATGCTCTGCATGGTCATTTCTTGAAATTAGCAGAAGATGAAGGGGTTGCTATTGAAGATGCAGCCCTTGATCTTATTGTTCGGGAATCCGAAGGCTCTGTTCGTGACGGCCTCAGCCTGCTGGATCAGGTTTTCTCCTATGGTGAAAAAAACATCACGGTCGATGATGTTATTCAGGTTCTGGGTCTGGTATCACGTGACCTCATCTTCGCCATAACCGGAGCATTGCTGAATAAAGACCCTGGGACTGCACTTCATGCCCTGGAAGAAACATTTTCCTTTGGGGTAGACCTGAAACGGTTCACCTCTGACCTGCTCGTTTCCTTTCGCACTCTTATTCTTTGTAAAATTGATGGCTGTCAGGAACTGCTTGATATTCCGCCACGGGAACTTACCATCTACAGAGAACTGGCTGATACGCATAGCCATAACACTATCCACATGAAGCTCAACCTGCTCATGCTGGGAGTGGAGGAGATGCGTTATTCCTCCCAGCCAAGACTTACTCTTGAAAGTACATTCCTGAAAATCATTCAATCCTCCGATGTGGTGCCAGTTGTCGACATTCTCGACAAGCTCAACTCCCTTCTGAAGGGAACTTCAGCACCTCAGTCAATGCCAGCTCCTCCTGTAGCGAAAAAAAAAATCCCTGAACAGCTAGCAGTAGAGTCAGAGCATTCTGGAGTTGGCGACAAAGTGAAGCTAGCAATTCAAAAAACAGTATCTGCCCCCACACAATCCGTACCGACTCCTCCACCACCTGAAGAACAACCGCCACCTCCTCAGGAAAGCCCCGCCCCGCCACCACATAGTAAAACAAGACCTGTCCCCCATCCGCACCAGCGCGACGTCCGACGAGACTGGCCAGGATTTATTGAGCATGTAAAAGATAGAAAAGTGTGGATGGCACAGGATTTACAGCGGACTGAAAGGGTCCTTGAGGTTGACGGAGAGTTACATCTGCGCTTTGCAGATCAGGCAAACTGCGCTCTGCTTTGTCAAAAGGATAATATAAAACTCCTTACTGAATTTATCCTCGACTTCTTCCAGAAGGATCTGAAGCTCCGTTTTATCACACCGGATAAAGTTGAAGGAAAGGATCCGGATGCTCTTGACAGCCCTCACAGACTGAGACAGAAGCTTGCTAACGATCCACTGGTCCTTATGGCCACTGAAATCTTTAATGGCCAGATTGGTGACATCCGGGTCGGCCCCAGAAGCAGATAATACTTGCCAGAGCAATTATGAATTCTTATCGTGGAATTCAAACAGACTCTCTGTGTTCAACAACGCAAAATATTAATTAGCAATTAGCAAAGGTACAGTTATGGATATGAACAGCATTATGGCACAGGCTCAACAGATGCAGCAAAAGATGGCCACTATTCAGGAAGAGTTGAAAACAAAAACAGCAACCGGTACTGCTGGTGGCGGGATGGTCACCGTTACAGCCAACGGCAAAAGCGAAATTCTCTCTATTGAAATTGAAAAAGAGATCATAACTGTTGATGAAAAAGAGATGCTTCAGGATCTCATCACTGCAGCAACAAATGATGCTCTGCGTAAGGTGAAGGCTATTGGCAAGGAAGAAATGGCTAAGCTCACAGGGGGTATGAATATCCCTGGTATTTCCAACATTTTCTCATAAGGTCAGCTCCATCCTGTTCGATCATTTCAACCGTCCCCTTCAAGCCTAAGTACACTATGTCTCCACAGGTAATCCCCCCGGCATTGGATCGATTAATTCAGGATCTTACAAAACTTCCGGGAATTGGAAAAAAAACAGCAGCGCGCCTCGCCCTTAACATCCTCAGGCGGCCGGCAGGCGAAGCACGGGAACTGGCAGGAGCTTTAAACGATCTCCATGGTTCCATACAACTTTGCTCTAGTTGCTTTACTTTTTCAGAAAGTGACCCCTGTGCAATCTGTGGAGACCCCAAACGTGATCCTTCGCTTGTCTGTGTTGTTGAACAATCGGGTGACCTTCTCGCCATGGAAAAAGCAGGTGTCTATCTCGGCCATTACCATATCCTTCATGGAGTCCTTGCCCCGATGGACGGAATCGGACCAACCGAAATTAAAATTGCAGAACTTGAAGCACGCCTCACATCCGGTGTTGTCAAGGAAGTTTTTATAGCCACCAGTTCAACAGTGCCAGGTGAAGCCACAGCAAACTACCTAATAGACAGACTGCAAAAGAAACCGGTTCTCCTCACGCGCCTTGCCTGTGGAATTCCCATGGGAATGGACATAAAATATGCCGACAGACACACCCTTGCAAGAGCCATTGAAAGCAGACGTAAAACACGCTGATTTCCTCCTTCCTTTCACCTCTAATCCTACTTATTTTTTCTTGACAGAAGCACTATATATTGGTATTTGACACTGTTCGTACTTTCTCTTTTACTTATAGAAAAACAAAATTCAGACAAAGAGAACATTAATCAGGCGCGTAACTCAGTGGGAGAGTGTCACCTTGACATGGTGGAAGTCGGCGGTTCGAAACCGCCCGCGCCTACCAGAATGACCTGGCTAAATTTTATACGGACTGCTGCTTCCCGTATGAATTTTAGCCTTTGCTTTTTATATAAAGACCTTACTTATGACCAACATTACAATTGCCATAGAAAATGGGGAAACAGTTGAAATGCCAGCTGCCACCACTGTGGGAGAGGCTCTTTCTGAGTTGCTGTCAAACAAACAACGAAAGAGAACTGTTGCCGTAACTCTTGGCGACCAGATTCTTGACTTCTCTACTCCATTATACAACGACGCATCCCTCGGCCTGATACAGATAGGCTCTGATGAGTCCCTGGCAATTCTGCGTCATTCCACGGCTCATGTGATGGCCGAGGCAGTTCGAGAGCTGTACCCTGACGTCAAGGTCGCCATTGGTCCTGCTATTGACGATGGTTTTTACTATGACTTTGAGCGCAGTGAACCATTCACCCCGGAAGATTTTGAACAGATTGAAGCCAAAATGACAGAAATTGTCAGAAAGGCTTTGCCATTTACTCAAAGCACACTCAAAAGTTCCGAAGCAATCGAACGCTTTCAGGCAGAAGGCGAAAAATATAAAGTTGAACTGATCCAGGATCTTGACAGTGAATCAGTCACGCTGTACCAGCAAGGATCCTTTACTGACCTTTGTCGGGGACCACACGTCCCAAACACCTCCTTGATCACCTCCTTCAAACTGCTACGAGTGGCTGGTGCTTATTGGCGTGGTGACGAAAAAAATACCATGCTGCAGCGCATCTACGGAACTGCCTTTTTTGATAAAAAGGCGCTGAAGAAGCACCTCAACATGTTGGAAGAGGCAAAAAAAAGAGATCACCGTAAACTTGGAAAAGAACTACAACTGTTCACCATGCAGGATGAAATCGGTCCTGGTCTTGTTCTGTGGCAACCGAAGGGTGCGCTTCTCCGTAAACTTATAGAAGATTACTGGAAAGAAGCCCATTACCGTAACGATTACGACCTTCTCTATACTCCGCATATTGCACGACAGGATCTCTGGAAAACATCTGGTCATCTGGATTTTTACGCTGAGAACATGTACTCAGGCATGGATATAGATGATGTCCGCTATCAACTAAAGCCGATGAACTGCCCATTTCATATCGGCATTTACAACAGCAACAAAAGAAGCTACCGCGAGTTTCCCATTCGCTGGTGCGAACTCGGTACCGTCTATCGCTATGAGCGCGCCGGTGCCCTGCATGGTTTGCTTCGCGTACGTGGATTTACCCAGGATGACGCTCATATCTTCTGTATGCCCGACCAACTTGAGAATGAAATTTTCAACATTCTTGACCTGAATCTTGAAATCCTCAAGACTTTTGGTTTTGACGAGTATGACATCTATCTCTCGACACGGCCCGATAAATATGTCGGATCAGATGAAAACTGGGAAAAATCTACTGAAGCCCTGAAACTTGCTCTCGAAAAGAAAGGTCTGGAGTACAAGCTTGACCCAGGTGAAGGTGTCTTTTACGGTCCCAAAATTGATATCAAAATCAAAGACCAGTTGGGACGCTCCTGGCAGTGTTCCACCATACAGGTCGATTTTAACCTTCCTGAACGCTTTAAGATGAGTTACACAGGAAGCGACAATCAAAAGCATCAGCCTATCATGATTCACCGTGCTCTAATGGGATCTCTTGAACGTTTTATTGGAGTTCTCATTGAACACTACGCCGGTGTTTTTCCTCTCTGGTTTGCCCCGACACAGGCAAGGATCATGAATATCACCGATGCCCAAGCAGACTATTGTGACGAGGTATACAACAGACTTCGTAAAGCAGGTGTCCGGGTAGAAAAAGATTTGCGCAATGAGAAGCTGAATTATAAGATCAGAGAGGCGCAGATGGAAAAAATACCGTATATGCTGATTATCGGTGACAAGGAAAAAGACTGTAATACAGTAACCATTAGACTGCGTAATGGAGACAATATAGCCGATGTAACCATTGACGACTTTGCCAGAAAAGTGGCGGAAGAATGTCTGGAAGGACGCGGCATTTAAAGCAACAAATTCATTTTTTTTTATAAGGTAACAAAACGATCATTTTAAAGTCATCATATCTTGAGATGATCAATTGCAATTCCTAGTTCAGGAGGTAGTAATATTAAACGTCGAGGAAAAAGAGCCCCGGTTCAGCGTGAGATAAAAGTAAAAACCAATGATGAAATTCGGCATGAAGAAGTCCGTCTCATTGGAAGTGATAGTTCCCAGCTAGGAATATTCAGCGCAGCAGAAGCACTTGAAAAGGCCTACGATGAAGGATTGGATCTTGTAGAAATTTCGGCAAATGCAAGCCCGCCCGTATGTAGGATTATGAACTTTGACAAGTTCAGGTATGAGCAGGCAAAGAAGGTGCAGGATGCGAAGAAAAAACAGACCACTGTTGAAACCAAAGAAATTAAGTTTCGGCCAAAAACAGAAGAACATGATTTGAATTTCAAGATAAAACATATCAAGAAATTTCTGAGTCAGAAGAATAAAGTAAAGCTGACCATGCGTTTCCGTGGACGTGAAATTGTCTACTGTCAAACTGTTGGTCTGGAAGCGATGAATAAAATTGCGTCATACCTTGAGGACGATGCAGTTATTTTACAGCCTCCCACAATGGAAGGTCGCCAAATGGTCATGTTTGTCGGTCCAAAGAGCTAATTGCAGCAATAATAAAAAACGAATAAAAAAGCATATTAAAGTGAATCCCCTGATACAGGATAAGGAGTAATTACAATGCCTAAAATGAAAACTAATCGAGGAGCTGCTAAGCGTTTCTCTAAAACTGGTTCCGGAAAGATTAAACGTTCCAAGGCTTTTACCAGCCATATCCTGACCAAAAAATCCACGAAGAGAAAACGTAATCTCCGTAAATCCGGCATTGTTGATTCGTCAAATGTGCCATCAATCAGAAGGATTTTACCCTACCTGTAGGCCTTCTCCAAAACTGGAAAGCAGGAACGGATAAAAGAATAAAAAACTTATAGAACAGAAGAGGAACATCACCTCTGATTTTAAAGGAGTATTAAGATGCCACGCGTTACAAGGGGATTTAAAGCCCGCAGAAGAAGAAATAGAGTTCTTAAACTAGCTAAAGGTTACCGAGGTGGAAAATCCCGTCTTTTCCGCACTGCTACTGAAGCGGTTGATAAGGCCCTCGGATATGCATACCGTGACCGACGTAATAAAAAACGTGACTTTCGTCGTCTTTGGATCACCCGAATCAGTGCTGGTGTTAAGATGAACGGAATGAACTATTCCCGATTTATCAGTGGATTGAAAAAAGCTAACATTGAGCTAGATCGTAAAGTTCTTGCCAATATGGCCATTCTTGACGCCCCGGCCTTCACCAAAGTTGCGGATCTTGCCAAAACGGCAAACGCCTAAGACTTTTTTTCTGCCACGTCATACCGTCGAGACATAACTCGAGACGGTATCGTTCAGATATTCACACTGTGCCGGTTTCAATTTTTTTTTGGAACCGGCATACTTTTTTAACGTGCACCTCTTTTAAAAGATCGATCATGCAGGAAAAAATCATCAATTTACAAACCCAGGCAACGGAAGAACTGGCTGCTATTGAAAACAGCACTCAACTCGAAGAATTTCGTATTCGTTTCCTCGGAAGAAAGGGGCAGTTTTCATCAATAATGAAAGGGCTGGGGAAGGTTTCTAAGGAAGACAAACCACGCCTTGGGCAAATTGCCAACGGTGCAAAAAAAGCAATTGAAGCGCTGTACGATGATAAACAACGTGCCCTGACTGCTGACAGTGGTGGCTCCCCTGCCCGGAATGATGCTATCGATCTCACACTTCCTGGACGCAGACCTGAAACAGGCAAACTCCATCCCGTCACCCAGATCATGAGTGAAGTCTGTTCTATCTTTGAAGGCCTTGGCTTTTCAGTTGCCGAAGGGCCAGATGTTGAACATGATCATTATAATTTTGAAGCACTCAATATCCCGGCCCATCATCCGGCCCGCGATATGCATGACACTTTTTACGTAAGTGATTCAATCCTTCTGAGGACCCATACTTCTCCCATGCAGGCCAGAATTATGGAAACACAACAACCGCCTCTTCGGGTCATTGCACCCGGCAAGGTATATCGTTGTGATTCTGATATCACTCACACTCCAATGTTTCACCAGGTGGAAGGCTTCCTTGTTGATCGTGATGTGTCCTTTGCAGATCTCAAGGGTGTCCTCACCATCTTTACCCAGAAAATGTTTGACAAAGATCTTGAACTCAGATTCCGTCCAAGCTTTTTTCCCTTCACCGAACCAAGTGCAGAAGTTGACATAGCCTGTGTTATTTGCGATGGCAAGGGCTGTCGAGTATGCAAGCGCACAGGTTGGCTGGAAATTCTTGGTGCCGGAATGATAGATCCCGAAGTATTCAAGATGGTCGGATATAATCCTGAGGTATACAGTGGATTTGCTTTTGGCCTTGGTATAGAACGAATTGCCATGCTGAAATACGGTATTGACGACATTCGTCTCTATTATGAAAATGATCTCCGTTTTCTCTCCCAATTTTAAAACGTAATATAATGTTTTCCGGCTTCCCCATAAAAATAATTTTGAAGACATCTCTGCTGGCTGATTTCCAGTTTTCAGATTTACAATCATCAGTTCAAAGCTGTTTTATACATTAGAGACATCCCATGAAGTTTACCCTTGATTGGTTAAAAGAATACGTTGACACCGGAGACCTGAGTCCGGAAGCTCTCTCGGAACACCTTACCATGTTAGGTCTTGAGGTCGACAGTGTCACCCCCCTGTTCCCTGAACTACAGCCATTAAAAACGGCTAGAATACTTTCAGTGCAACCTCATCCAAATGCTGACAAACTGCAAATTTGTGAAGTAGCAGCAGGCGACGAAACCTTATCGATTGTTTGCGGCGCCCCCAACGCCCGTAAAGATTTGGTCACTGCCCTGGCACCTGTCGGCACTGTGATGCCCGACGGAACAAAGATCAAGGCTTCTAAAGTTCGTGGTGTGAAATCCTCAGGCATGCTCTGTTCCGAAAAAGAGCTTGGATTAGGGGATTCTCACTCTGGTATTATGGAATTGCCAGCTGATACTGAACATGGCCTTTCCTTACTTGCCGCCCTTGGCATGGACGATCTGCTGGTTGAAGTCGACCTGACCCCGAATCGCCCCGATTGTGCTTCGGTTATCGGAATAGCAAGGGAGGTGGCTGGTATTACGAGAAATCAGCTCAAACTACCAGTGGAATCGGCAACGCTCAATCACTCCAATGAACACTTTTCAGTTGATATTGAAAGTTCTGATTACAGTCCCCGCTATGCCGCAAAACTCATCAAAAATGTTACCATTGCTCCTTCTCCATGGTGGCTTCGCAAGCGTCTTCTATCCGTTGGGATGCGCCCTATTAACAACGTGGTAGATATTACAAATCTTGTCATGATGGAATACGGACAGCCACTCCATGCCTTTGATTATGACAAGCTTTCAGGCAGACAGATTATTGTCCGTCATCCCAAAAATCAGGAAAAAACATTTACCACTCTCGATGGCCAGCAAAGAACACTTGAACCTGACATGCTCATGATCTGTGACGCCCAAGAGCCCATAGCAATAGCCGGTATCATGGGTGGAATGAATTCAGAAGTGAGTGACAGCACCACCTCAATCCTTCTGGAAAGCGCCTGTTTTAATGCCATATCCGTTCGTCGTACTGCCCGCAGACTTAAACTTGCCACGGAGGCATCCTATCGTTTTGAACGTGGGGTTGATCCAGGTGGCTGTGTTACTGCCATGGAACGAGCAGTCTCCCTCTTTTGTGAAGTAGCGGGAGGTAAGGCAGTTGATGGAGGCATCGATTATTACGGAGGCGTCTGTCCACTCAACTCATTAAAACTGCGCATTTCAAAGACATCATCACTTCTAGGCATTAAACTTGACTATGACAGGATAGCCGATGTGCTCCAGTCCATAGGCATTCGCTGTAAGCCTAAAGACGCAGACACCATCTGGGTCAACCCTCCTACCTTCAGAATAGATATCGAACGTGAAGTTGATCTGATTGAAGAGGTAGCACGGCTTATTGGCTATAACAATATTCCAACCAGCCTGCCAACCGTCAAACTCAGTTACCCAGAACAGAATTCTCAACGACAGCTTCGAGCTCAAATTTCAAATCTGCTCGCTGATATAGGATTTTCAGAGGCAATTAACTACAGCTTTGTCACTGAAAAACATATCTCCATGATGCAGCTCACAGCTGAAGATAGCAGACGAGCGCAAGTCAGACTGCTCAATCCATTAAGTGAAGAACAGTCTGTTATGCGTACGATGGTTCTCCCCGGACTCCTTGAGAACCTGAAGCGAAACATCAACTTTCAAAACAATGCTGTCAAACTTTTTGAATTTGGAAAAGTGTTCACTCCTCAGGGTAAAAATGAACAGCCCATTGAAAAAGAACGGCTCACCTGTATTCTGTCTGGAAGGCGTTCCGGTCAGACAGCCTCATTGTACAGCAGCGAAGACGGAGTCGATATCTTTGATGCCAAAGGTACAACAGAGCTCCTTCTTGAAAAAATTCGTCTTCACGGCTGTGGCTCAAACAGTGTCACACTTCGTACCCCTGAAGAGTCAGAACTGGAATCCTACGCTGATCCTTCACAGTGTCTTATATTGGATTCTGAGAATGGACCTGTAGGCAAACTCGCAAGACTTCTACCTGAAATCGCCAAACACTTTGGCATTAAACAGGATATATTCTTCATTGATATTGACTTTGAGATGCTTTGCAGTTTAAAAGCTGCAGCTAAAAACTTTTCATCATTACCTGTTTTTCCTTCTGTTAAAAGAGACATCGCTCTTCTTGTACCGGTTTCTGTCAGGGCAGGCGACCTTCTTGACACCATACGTGAGAGCAAGGAAGATTTTATTGAACATTGTGAAATTTTCGACGTATACCAAGGAAAACCACTTGATGCTGGAATGAAAAGTGTTGCTGTCTCTGTGACCTACCGCTCACCGAAAAAGACACTGACAGAGAAAAATGTTAATAAATCACATACCAAAATTATTAATTCACTGACCTCCAGATTCAATGGAAGTTTGAGAGAAGGTTGATATGAACAAAGGTAATCTTACCCGCAAGGAACTGGCTGAAGCACTTACTACCCAACTTGGATACTCCCAGAGCACCTGTTCAGAGTTGATTGATGCATTTCTGGATAGAATGAAGGACAGACTACTCGAGGGTGAGTCAATTAAGTTCGTCCATTTTGGCACATTCAATGTTCGGGACAAGCAACCACGTCGTGGGCGTAACCCACGAACAGGTGAGACTATTACTATCAAACAGAGACAAATGATCTCTTTTCGTCCCAGTAAAAAGATGCGGGAACAGGTTAACGAATAATTTATTCTATGGGAGAATCAGTACCTGAATGAGCCCAGAAATCCCCGACAAGCTTTATTTCAAAATCGGTGAAGTCAGTAAACTCGCCTCTGTGGCTCCCCATGTTCTCAGATACTGGGAAAGCGAATTTAAAGAAATACAACCTAAACGCGCCAACTCAAATCAACGGCTATACAAACGCAATGATGTTGAAATTATTCTGTTGATTAAGACCCTTCTTCACGAACAGGGCTACACCCTGGCAGGGGCAAAAAAATTTCTTTCAGAAAAGAGTGAAGCCCCATTTGTTGCAAAGGTAACACATGCAACAAACCACCTTGAAACAATAAAGAAAGAGCTCCTGGTCGTTAAAAATATTTTACAGGAAAAAGAGTAGCAAAGCCACATTCACTGTCGACCATTTATTGACAGCCTCTTTCCTCCGTGGTAGAAAGTATCGAATTTCGGAACGTAGCGCAGCCTGGTAGCGCACTTGTCTGGGGGACAAGTGGTCGGAGGTTCAAATCCTCTCGTTCCGACCAGTCATATCAACCACTTACAGGCTAACTGTAAGTGGTTTTTTTGTTAGTAGCTTATTATGTTCAGACACACATAAAACAGGGAGCCACCATGTTTTTTAGAGTTATTGCCTTTCTTGTTGGACTTATAGCTGTAATTTCGGGACTCCAGAATTACGACAGTGACGTAGCTACCTCCCCTCTCCCGCTAATTCTTGGCGGTCTTGTGATGTTAATTGCAATATTCAACCTCATCCCTCAATTGAAACGATGCTCTTCCTGCCGAAAGAGACTCCCCAAGAAAGCGAAAACCTGTCCTTTCTGTAAGCAAGACCAGCCTCCACAGGAATAATCTCAGTTTCCAGCTGCCGTAATTTTCAAGATACATAAAAAATGCCAGGTAGCTGTGAGGCACAGTCACTCAGTCGCTTCTGTGCTTTGCATGTCAGAAACAACTAAAACTGCTCATTTGCTAAACAATTTCTCACAGCTTACCGAAAAGAAAAAGAAAACCAAGCTTAGAGTGAGAATACCATGCAATCTGTAATTAGATTCAACAAAGAGTGATAGATGCAATTCTGTAAAGACTGCGGAGGGGTGCTCAATCTTTTTGGAAACAATACATCTGAACTCTGCTCGTCCTGTATCCAACATAAAAAAAAACCGGAAACTGCTCCCCCCACTCTTCAGCAGGATAATGACGATTTACTCGCTGAATGCATACTTACGGTGAAAAACGGTAAAATCATCCTCAGTTCTAAAGAAGGCTGGCAACTATGGAGCGCCCCCCTGGACAGTCAGACAAATCTGGGTTCAATGCTTAAATCAGCAAAGCTTATATATGGCATTCGCAGTAATCGTAAAAAGAAACCATAGAAGTTTAACAAATTTCGTAACCAACCAACAACCAGATATATGACAGTCACCATTTCCATAGGCTCCGGAAAAGGAGGTACCGGCAAGACGATGCTTCTCTGCAATCTTGCATTCCTCCTCGCCAGAAGTGGAAAGAAGGTGTGTCTCGTTGATCTTGACATCGGTGGTGCCGATGCCCACATCCTTTTCGGCCTCTTTGAACCTAAACACACCATTACGGATTTCCTGAATCGTAAGGTTGACACACTTAAAGATGTCGTTCATACCCTGTATGCCTTTAATGGTCTCCAGATCATCCCCGGAACCGGCAACACCCTGCAAACAGCAAATATGAGTTATCAGGAAAAGCAGCGCCTCCTGCGTAGCATATCTGCTCTTGATGCAGATGTTGTTCTTCTGGATGTTGGTGCTGGAGCAAGCTACCACACCCTCGATTTTTTCATGTCTGGCGATATACAAATCTGTGTTACTCTACCAGAACCAACCTCGATAATGGATTTCTATAGTTTTCTGCAATTGGCGACCATCCGCAAGGTACTCGGAAGCTTTCTCTCTCACAGCGATGTTGGAAATACTTTAAAAAAACAAAACTTTTCTTCACTGGCTGAAGTTTTTGCACTTGCAGAATCAACACAACCCGGGGCAAAAAAAAAGGCCCAGCAGGCATTGCATTACTTTCATCCCTTGCTGGTTATTAACAGGGATATTCAAAACACCAAGGTAAACAAGAAAAAACTCAAACAATTGGTGGCCAAATATCTTGGAATCGATATCCCTTCACTCGGTGAAATCCCCGAAGACACCGCAATCAAGGATGCATTGAAGGCATATATCCCCGTATGTGAGCTTTACCCAGATTCTCCTGCAGCTAAGGCAATTGCACAAATAGCAGCTAAAATAGAAAAAATCCTTGAGCTATTTTCAAAAACAAGCTCCTCTACCTGAACCTGACAATCCATTCAGCAACATGCACAACCCGGAAATTCATTCCAAATATCTATTTTTTTTGACTCAACTCCGTTCGCAGCTTGACAGAATATTTTTTATTAAGTATTTTTCTTTGTTTTTCTATCATGTTTTCAGCTACTCCATTCCAAAAGAAAACGGAATGAGTCACCTGAAAGACTAATAAAATACTTTTATTGGTAATATTTTCGATCTATTACCAACTAAACAACGGCAAGTAAAAAAACTGATATGTTTGACAATCTGACAGACCGGCTGGAAGGTGTTTTCAAAAAACTTCGTGGCACCGGCAAACTCACTGAAGAGAATATCAAAGAATCCATGCAGGAAGTACGTATGGCTCTTCTTGAGGCAGATGTTAACTTTCAAGTCGTTAAGGATTTCATTGCCAAAGTCAGTGAAAAGGCCGTTGGCCTTGAAGTTACCAAGACACTCTCCCCTGGACAACAGGTTATTAAAATTGTCCACGATGAGCTGGTTGAACTTCTTGGCGGTACAACCGAACAGATTCGTCTTGATGGTCGCCAACCCGTAACCATCATGATGACAGGTCTTCAAGGATCTGGTAAGACCACCACATCCGGAAAACTTGCAAAGATATTAAAAGAAAAAGGAAGAAAGCCTTATCTTGTGCCGGCTGACATTTATCGACCAGCGGCAATTGACCAGCTTCAGGTGTTAGGAGAACGACTGGATATTCCTGTTCATCCGTCAACCACCGATATGAAACCGGTTGAGATCTGTCGTCAGGCAATGACCGTGGCAGGACAGAAAGGTTATGACACCCTTATATTCGATACTGCAGGTCGACTGCACGTTGATGAAGCCCTGATGGGTGAACTCAAAGAGATCCAGAGTGCAATCCAACTCTCCGAGATTCTCTTTGTTGCCGATTCGATGACAGGCCAGGATGCGGTAACTGTCGCCGAAAAGTTCAATCAGGATCTGGAAATAAGCGGTGTAGTGCTCACCAAGATGGAAGGTGACGCCCGTGGTGGTGCCGCCCTTTCCATTAAAAGTGTCACTGGTAAGCCGATCAAATTTGTGGGTATCGGGGAAGCACTTGATGCTCTGGAAGTTTTCCATCCCGATCGTATTGCTTCAAGAATCCTTGGTATGGGTGACGTTCTCACTCTTATTGAGAAAGCTGAAGCTGTAGTTGACAAAAAGAAGGCTGAAAAGCTCGCTAAAAAGCTCAGGCAATCCACCTTTACCCTTGAAGATTTCCTGGATCAAATCCAACAGATTAAAAAAATGGGTTCCCTTGACCAGATCATGGGGATGATACCAGGCATCAACAAGCTTAAGCAATTAAAAGACGCTCCAAAGCCGGACGAGAAGGAACTGGCAAAGACTGAAGCCATCATCCGCTCCATGACAAAAAAAGAGCGTCAAAGTTATAAAATCATCAATGCCAGTCGCAGACAACGTATTGCCGCTGGATCTGGAACAACTGTTACAGAAGTCAACCGGGTTATTAAAAGCTACTCGGCAATGCTTAAGATGATGAAAAAGATGCGTGGAAAGCCGGGTCTCGTAACCGGACAGAAGCGGAGAAAAGTGCCGAAGGGCATGCGAAGATAATAATAGAGAAGATGGCATAATGCCATATTCATGGGGCCAGCTTACGTGCTCCACATAAACCTGAGGATATATCCGGAATGGCAGTTAGAATTCGTTTAACAAGACTTGGCAGAAAGAAGAAACCATTTTATCGTATCGTTGTCGCGGATGCTGAATGCAAACGTGATGGCAAATTTCTTGATGTGATCGGAACCTATGATCCTCTCACGGATCCTGTCGCGATCAAACTTGACAATACCAAGCTTCAGGATTGGCTCGGAAGAGGTGCCCTGCCAACAACAACTGTAAAGAGTATTCTCAAGAAAGCTCCAGTGGCCGAGTAACCGATTATGCAGGAACTGATCTCCTTTATCGCCAGATCTCTGGTAGATAAGCCGGATGATGTACAGGTAACTGTCACTGAGGAAGATGATACTATTCTGGTTGATCTGGTTGTAGCCAAAGAGGATCTTGGAAAGGTGATCGGAAAACAGGGCAGAACAGCGAGGGCTATGCGTTCCCTGCTTTCTGCTGCTGCAGGCAAGGAAGACAAAAAGTCACGCCTCAACATTCTGGAATAACTCCTGGAAAATGGCTGACAGCTTTCCCTTTGAAAAAGAGAAGTATGTGTTGATTGGTAAGGTAACTAAGGCTCATGGCATCAAGGGTGAGTTGAAGATGCATGCCTACTCCGGAGAATTGCAAAGCGTTACCCGGCACAAAAAACTCATACTGGTTTCAAGGGATGGTCTGATTACTCCTATGCAGGTTGTTCAGGCACGTATTGGGAACAGGGACGCAATTGTTTCACTTGAGGGAGTGTCTGACCGAAACCAATCCGAAGCACTTTGCGGTATGGGAGTACTTGTATGCAAAGAAGATCTTCCAACCCCAGACGCCGATGAGTTTTATCTTCATGAGCTTGAGGGACTTGAGGTGCGGACAACGGAGGGAAGCATTGTTGGAACGGTAGAGGCCTTTTCCAACAACGGGGCACAGGATCTCCTGGTTGTAAAGTCAGGTAGAAATGAGGTGCTGATACCTCTTATTCCCGGAATGATCACGGAAAAGAATAAGAAGTACCTGATCATAGCCCCACCGCCAGGCCTGATTGAAATAAACTCGGGAGAGGATATTAAGGGGGCTGTTCCCCGTGATCTTTGATATACTGACAATTTTTCCTGATTTGCTTGAATCACCGCTGAATGAAGCAATTATTCGTCGGGCACGCGAAGCAGATCAGGTGCATATAGAAATAACTAATATTCGAGACTTTGCCACGGACAGACACTCCATGACCGATGACCGGCCATTTGGAGGTGGTGAAGGTATGGTGATGAAGCCAGAACCGCTCAGTGCTGCTCTTGCTTCGGTTAACCAGAAAAACGAATCAGGCAGGGTTGTACTCCTCAGTCCACAGGGCAGACAGTACACTCAGGAAATTGCCAGGGAACTCAGTCGCGAAAAGCATCTTATCCTGGTTTGTGGCCGTTATGAAGGAGTGGATGAACGCTTCAGAAGTGCAAGTGTTGATGATGAACTCTCCATTGGTGACTATATTCTCACCGGAGGAGAACTTGCAGCCATGGTCATTATTGACTCCGTGACCAGATTGTTACCAGGTGTTTTAGGATGTGCTGATTCTGCCAAAAAAGATACCTTCAGCCGACGATTATTGAAGCACCCTCAATACACACGGCCAAGAGTTTTTGAAGGTAGAGAAATTCCTGAAATATTGCTTTCAGGTGATCATGCCAAAATTGAAGAGTATCGTTTTGTAGAGTCCGTTAAAAGGACTCTGGATCGCAGGCCTGATTTATTGCGAAAAGAGTTTGGATCATTCAGCAGGATAGAAGCAAAATTGCTTCGCAAACATCAGCTTTATGATATAATAAAAGCGTTGCAAGAACAATGAAGACAAACCAGAGCGGGTTAGACATTGTTCTTGTTCACCACCCCGTAGTCAATAAGGTTGGCGAGATTATCGGATCAGCCGTAACCAATCTCGATATCCATGATATTGCACGGGCTGGCAAAACATACGGTGTGGACAACTACTATATCGTCACACCCTATGAGGACCAGCATAAACTGGTCGCTGAGATACTTGAACACTGGGATAGTGGTCATGGTGCGAAATACAACCCTGCTCGAAAGGAAGCCCTTGAACTTGTCACCCTTGCTGACAGTCTTGAACGAGTGGTTGAAATGGTTACTGAAAAACGTGGCCATAAACCTCTACTGCTTTCGACAAGCGCCAGGACTCAGGAAAAGACGTTAAGTTATACAGATGTTCGTGCCAGGATCAGAGCGAAAGAATCCTTACTCCTTCTCTTTGGAACAGCGCATGGACTTGCCCCGGAGGTTATGGAGACAACAGATTACTGTATCCCTCCTGTTGGCGCGAATAGTGGCTACAATCATCTCTCTGTACGCTCGGCAGTATCGATCATACTTGATCGGCTCCTCGGTGTATGAAAGAAGGTTAATTTTATTTACATTACATATATGAGCAGCTGCATAAAGCAGCATCATTATTGATAAACAACGGAAAATATCATGAGCACAATTATTGACAGAATTGAAATGGAACAGATGCGTCAGGATCACCCAGATTTTCGTCCCGGTGATACGGTTAAAGTATATATTCGTATTATTGAGGGTGCAAAAGAGCGTGTCCAGATCTTTCAAGGCGTAGTTATAAAACGCAAAAAAGCAAACATGGGTGCATCCTACACCGTTCGCAAGATATCCCACGGTGTTGGTGTGGAAAAAACATTTGCACTGCACAATCCTCGTATTGAAAAAATTGAAGTTGTAAGCCGTGGACGAGTTCGTCAATCCCGTCTCTACTACCTTCGTGGGAGACGTGGTAAAGCTGCACGTATCCGCGAGCGCGGCATTGTGCGTTAAAACGAATACGCCCAAAAAGAAAATCTCGTCTTTCAAACAGCTACCGGATTCACTTCTGGCTCTGTTTGATCCTCCCCGGGACGATAATTATTTTCTCGAACGAACTCTGCAACAACAGGGCTATCCTGTTGTTGCAGGGCTCGACGAGGTTGGTCGAGGCCCTCTGGCAGGACCTGTCGTTGCCGCAGCAGTGATACTCCCTTCAAACTGCCAGCATTCCCTCTTTATCGACTCTAAAAAGCTCACTCCGAAGAAACGTCAGCTACTCTTTGAGTATCTTTATGAAATACCTGCTCACATTGGTATTGGTATTGTCTCTCATAAAATCATAGACAAAATTAATATTTTGCAGGCCTCACTCCTTGCCATGAAACGTGGCGTGAATGAACTTACAAAACTAAAGGTTGTACCCGACTTCCTTCTTGTGGATGGAAAATTTCCTATCCCCACGCGAACGCCCCAACAGCCATTAATCAAGGGTGAAACACGATCGGCCTCCATTGCTGCGGCCTCTATTGTTGCAAAGGTTACCCGTGATAGAATCATGGCTGAACTGCACAGCAAATACCCTCACTACAATTTCATTAAAAACCAGGGTTACCCTACAAGAGAGCACCGCTCGGCCATTTCATCCCATGGTATCACTCCCCATCATCGCGTGACATTCAGAGGGGTGAAGGAATTTGTCTAAAGAACGTATCAGCCTTGGAAAACATGGAGAAGACCTTGCCGTGACCTATTTAAAAAAAATAGGTATACAATAATCCAACGAAACTACAGGCAGAAATCAGGAGAAATTGATATCATTGCCCGTCACGAGAATACGCTTGTCTTTGTTGAAGTAAAAACACGAAAGAGCCTCCATTTTGGACACCCATTTGAGGCCGTCACCCAGAGAAAACAGGCACAGATCAGCAGAACAGCATTGGATTACATGACACGTAACAAATTAACTGAAGCAGCGGTGCGTTTTGATGTCATTTCCATTATGATGGTTCCTGATGGAAATCCCCAAATCGAACACCTTACCAACTGTTTTGAAGCAACCGGCAACTTTTGTTAAATTTCAACAGTAAGTAATCATGATACCATTAGCTATCACAATGGGATGTCCCGCCGGTATCGGCCCTGAAATCATTCTGAAATATTTCACCCAACCCCAAAATCCCATGCAATTCCCCTGCATTGTGGTTGGCGACAAAAACGTTCTTAACGTCTATGCCCAACGACTAGCCATCGACTGTACTATTATACCGTGGCTGCCAGGAGATGCTATTCCAGCAGGTCAAAACATTATCCCTGTTTACGAGACATCAGAACTCAGTAAAAATTCGATTCAACCAGGAAAATTCACCAAAGAGACTGCTATCGCCATGGCATCTGCCATCATCTCCGCAGTCAAAGGGATCAAGGAAGGCTGGTTGTCAGGCCTCTGTACCTGTCCGATTTCCAAGGAAGCACTTCAGAAGAGTGGACACCTCTACCCTGGGCATACTGAGATGCTAGCCAGGCTCACAGCCTCAGGAAACCAGGTGATGATGCTTGCCGGAAACACTCTTCGAGTGACGCTTGCTACCATTCACTGCGGTATCGCTCAGGTTTCCGGACTACTCAACAAAGACTTACTCCTCAATCTCTACCGGACCACTCACAAAAGCCTTCACGTTGATTTCAACATCCCCGCCCCCAGACTGGCAGTGGCCGCCCTTAACCCACACGCCGGTGAAGGTGGTATGTTTGGTAATGAAGAGGAAAAAATCATAATTCCGTCCATTGAAGCAGGCCAAAAAGAAGGCATTGTCTTGCACGGTCCTTTTCCGCCTGATACAATTTTCTTTAAGGCAGCTCAGGGTGAGTATGATGCTGTTGTCTGTATGTATCATGATCAGGGACTTATCCCTTTCAAACTGCTCCATTTCAAAGATGGTGTAAATGTTACTCTTGGTCTACCCATTGTCAGGACATCGGTCGATCATGGCACCGCTTATGATATTGCAGGAAAAGGCATCGCGGATCCATCAAGCCTTGCTGCAGCTGTTGCGCTTGCAACTCAAATAATTCATAATAGAACGCAACTCGACACCATATGACATCTCCAAACGAACCCGGCCGCCTCATTGTTTTTGAAGGGACAGATGGTACAGGAAAATCAACCCAACTGAAGCTTTTAGCCAAGGCTCTCCAGGAAAAAGGCTTGGCTGTTGTCTCCACCCGTGAACCAACGGATGGTAAATATGGACAACAGATTCGAGAGTTGTATAGTGATCGCGGAAACGTAAGTCTCGAGGAGGAACTCAATCTTTTTCTGGCCGACAGACAGGAACATGTTGAGTCCTTCCTCAGGCCAGCATTACATGATGGAAAAATCATTCTCTGTGACCGCTACTATCTCTCGACCATTGCCTACCAGGGGGCAGCAGGACTCGAACCATCCATGATCCTGAACCGTAACAGTTTTGCACCTGTCCCTGATCTTGCCATTCTTTTCCATGCTCCCATCGCCATCGGGGTTAAACGTATTACTCAAAACCGCGGTGACACCCAGAATGATTTTGAAAAAGAGGGGTATCTAAAAAAGGTGGCTCAACAGTTTGAATTACTGAACCTTCCCTATATCAGACGTATTAACGCATCGGGAACCATAGAGACCGTCCACCGGGAAGTTCTTAAACTGGTTCTGCAACTTCTTGAGGCATGATGAAACTCCACATGCACCTTCTTTCATATGGATTCGTATCTATCCTGACACTATTCTACTTCAATGGATGCAGTTCTGTACCACCTGACACTTTTGAACTTGAAGAGCACCTTGTTCCTGAAGAACTTGCTCATGACCCGCTCCAGGAAAACAGCGACAGCTCGTGCTCCTATTTCTATTTTCTCTGGGGGACACACGCAGAAAATAACGAACAGTATGTAGAGGCCGAAGAAGCCTTTGAAAAAGCACTCATCTGCGACCCGGATTCACGTTATATCCTTCGCAGACTCCCCATTCTTCTTCTCAAAATGGGGAAACAGCAAACCGCCGCCAAATGGCTGCGCACTGCCATTGAGAAATACCCTGACGAGACACAGGACAGACTCCTCCTCGCTCGTCTGGATATCCAAAATAATGAGATTGATGAAGCCATCAATCTCTACAATGAACTCATTTCGCTAAGCCCGGAAGACGAGACGCTGTATCTCCGTCTGGGATTTCTATACTCCGAGCAGCATCGATATATGGAGGCAGAAAAGACCTACCAGAAAGCCCTTCTGGTGAATCCCGAATCTCTCTTTGCCCACCTCTATCTTGCACGATTGGCTTCACAGATGAGCAAAACAGCGCTGGCTGAAAAATGGTACCAGAAGGCTCTGGAAATCAACTGGTCCATCGAACTTGTCTTTGAAATTGCAGATTTTTTTGGAAAGTATGAAGACTACCAGAAAGTTGAAGAACTGTATCGATCTATTTTGGAAAAGAATCCTAAGGAGACTCGAGCCGGCCTTGGACTTGTCCATACCCTGCTCCTTCAGGAAAAAGAAGAGAATGCTCTTCAAGTATTGCAGGATTTGCGTAATAACAGCGATGACCCGGCCCAAATAGATATAATCACCGCAAGGATCCATCTCCGCTCCAAGAATTTTGACAGGGCTGCTGAAATCCTCACGCCCTTAACAGTTGACCATGAGATGCCTGAGGCCACATACATGCTTGCTGTCATCCGTTATCAGCAACAGCAACTGGACAACGCCATGGCCCTGCTGCAAACAATAGGACAGGAGGCAGATCAGTTTGAAGATGCGACCTATCTCCAGGTACGAATATTCATGGAACGTAAGCAGGATTCACGTGCCATTGAGCTGCTCAAACAAACACTTCTCAATGAAGAACTGGCGAGCCCCGGTCTCTACACACTTCTGGCATCACTCTATATGGAGCAAGATCAGATAGAGAAGGGCTATGAATTGCTGGACGCAGCCCTTATCAGATATCCTGACAACGCCACAATCTATTTTGAATATGGGCTGCTCCGTGAACAGGATGGCTCTCAGCAACAGGCAATTGCTCTCATGAAAAAGGTTCTGGAAATTGACCCGGATCATACCGAAGCATTAAATTACCTCGGTTACACATGGGCTGACAACAACACCAACCTGGAAAAGGCTCTGGAATATATCCAGAAAGCAATACAACTGAAGCCCGGGAACGGATACATTCAAGACAGCCTTGGATGGGTCTATTTCCGTATGGGAAAACTTGAACTCGCAGCAATTGAGACATTAAAAGCTCTGGAACTCGAGCCTCAAGATCCAAACATTTACGAGCATCTGGGTGACATCTATATGGCACAGGGTCAGCAGAAAAAAGCAATCCAGGCATACCAGGAAGCGGAAAAACTCTTCCAGAAAGCAGGTGATAAGGCCCGCCTCCTGAAAAAAATCCTTGATACTCAGGAATAACCATGGCTGCCAGAGCACTCTTTTTATGGACCACCCTGTTTCTGATACTCATCATTACAGGCTGTGCCAGACAGCGATGGACCGAACCTCTTCAGGAAGATGAAAGCCGCAGAGTTTCAGAATTAATAACCACCATGCAGGATACAAATAAATCATGCCCAAAAGGGTTTGATGCTGACGCTATAATTTCCTGGAAAAGTCCGGTGATAGACACGGCCGTACAAGGCTACCTTCAGCTTCTCTCACCATCGTCAGTGAAATTTATCGTCAGTAATCCACTTGGTATGCCCGTTTATGCCTTTGCAAGTGACGGAAACACATTTCAAATTTTAGACACCAGCAAACGGCAGCATATCAGGGGAAATGTTCGCAATCTCGCCTTCAGAAAAGAACTTCCCATAATCCTGGCTCAGGGCGACTGGTTTTCCTTTCTCAGCGGACAACTTCCATCACAGGTAATCCACGCAGAACAAATCAGTAAAGACACGACAAATGGGACTGTCTGGGTACGCTTTCCAAAATCTGAAAAAATTAAAACAGAAGACGAACAATGGGTCAATCTGGATCTTGGGCAAAGAAAAGTGTTGGGATATTTATTTCTTGACAGGAGTGGAGAGACAATCGCTGAAATCTCCTATGACAATCAGGAAGAAGACGAGAACTGCCTTTCTGCAGAGAAAAAGATTCGGATCACGGATCTTCCCTGGGGAGCAGAAATAGAAATAGAACTGCATGACATCAGGACAGATGATTCGTTCAGTGAGGCCGATTTTTCACTCCCTGTCCCTGTCGGTTACTTCAAACAACTCCAACCATAGACACTACTTTTTCATACCATCCAGTGAATCATAGGAGTTCACAATAATCACAAACAGATTGTCTTCTTTAAAAAAAACCTGCTGCAGATCATAATTCTTACTGGGAACAAGCTCAAGCGTCACACGTACGAGATCAGAATCTTTTAGCTCTTGAATATTCACCTGTTCGATGTATTCGCCATGAATGGCCTGGGTCTGAACTACTTTTTCATCGAGCCTGGTTCCTGGAAAATTGCAGATAACAAGCGGTGTCCCCTCCTCTTCTCCAACGACCTCGGGAGGATAAAAACCATTCAACTTGAAAAGAATCATCTCTCCCTTGTTGGATGTGTTTTCAAATGTCACCTCAAGAAGCAGAGGATCAACACCAGGGCCTTCCTCTTCCTGCGGAGCTGGACTGTTTTCCACAGGCTCTGCTGGTTTTTCTGACTCCACAACTTCCGCTGTCGCTGCAGTCGCCACAATATCCTGCACCGGCTCAGCTGCTATCGTTTCTGCGACGGGTTCTTCAGCAATCACTTTTTCCGGTGCAACCGCATCTTTTTCCGGAAAATTTGCGGAAAAGAGCTGAACGGTAAAAATATTGTTCTGTTCATCAAACTGCTGGTCAAAGTTAAAATCACCACCGGCAGTAAGGTCGATCACGACTCTGGTCTTATCGGCATGCCGTCCCAGTCTGATTTTCTGGATCATGGTACCTTGAGTTTCAATAGCATTCGGAACACTTCGTACCATGGCTGTCTCCATAAAATCAAAGACAACACGAGGATTGTCCCCCTTTAAAGAAAATATTTTGGGTAGCCAGGGACCATTGAGATGAAAAACAACCGATTCAATTTTGCCATTATCCTTCTGGAATTCAACTTTTTCTATTAATCCTTCCGCAGCATGCAACATACCGGAAAACAGAAAAATGGAAGCCAAAACAGCAACAGAAAAAACAAATTTACGACCATTCATAAAGGATACCTATGTAAGCGTCTATTTTTTAAGGAACTAATCAGATATATTCTTGCATACCTCATACACTCTTGTAAAGTCAACCTATTTTCAGTAAATGACTAGCATGGAAATTATTCTCCAGAGTTGATTTCAGTGACTCTACAGCAGTTTAAAGCAATTGGATCTAATCACTTAACATATACAGACACACACATGAAACGAAACTTCGAACAGAGAGAAACCCTTCCTTTTGTCAACAAACCAGGACGTTACCTTGGTCACGAATACAATGCCTTTGTAAAAAACTGGGAGCAGACTCCGCTCCATTGTGCACTTGTCTTCCCGGATCTCTATGAAATTGGTATGTCCCATCAGGGTTTACAGATACTCTATCACATCCTGAATGCTCAGGACAGTGTCCTTGCTGAACGTTGCTATTGTCCTGCCAAGGATATGGAAGAACTTCTGCGGTCACGCAACCTTCCCCTCTGTTCACTCGAAAACAATCGTTCCCTACTTGACTTTGACCTTATCGGGATAACCTTGCCCTATGAGCTTTGCTATACCAACATCCTCACCATCCTTGATCTTGCCTCAATCCCTCTTCGCTCAACTGATCGCGACGAGGATATGCCCATCGTGCTTGGCGGCGGCTCCTGCAGCCTGAACCCAGAACCTGTTGCTGATTTTTTTGATGCCATCCTCCTCGGTGACGGTGAGGAGGCCATTCTCGAAATTGCCGAAAGTGTTCGCCTTGGCAGGAAGGATCAGCTTCCAAGAGCTGCCATTCTTGAAAAACTTGCCGCCATCCCCGGTGTCTACATACCTTCCCATTTTGAGCCTTCCTACAAAGAGGATGGAAGTATTGCAGAAATCAAGGCTCTCCATCCTGATTTTCAGGTGGTTACACGAAGAGTTCTCAATGATCTGTCCAAACTCGACCACCTTCTCCATCCCCTGGTCCCCAATTCAAAAATTGTCCATGACAGATTAGGGGTAGAGGTAGCCAGAGGGTGCACAAGAGGGTGCCGTTTTTGTCAAGCTGGGATCATTTATCGTCCTGTCCGGGAACGAAGTCCCGAACAAATTTTTGAACTTGCCAGTCAGGGAATCAAAAATTCAGGTTTTGACGAACTTGCCCTGCTCTCTCTTTCCACCGGCGATTACTCCTGTCTTAGTACAACTTTGCCCCAACTGATGGATCGATTTTCCAGGCAGGCCATATCAGTTTCCATGCCTTCCATGCGTGTTGGCACACTCACCCAGGGGCTTATGGATCAGATTAAACGAGTTCGCAAAACCGGTTTCACACTGGCTCCCGAGGCCGGAAGTGAACGCTTGCGTCGAGTTATCAATAAGGGAATCACCGAAGATGATCTCCTCAACACCAGCAAAGATGCCTTTGGACTTGGCTGGAAGGTGATGAAGCTCTATTTCATGATAGGTCTGCCAACCGAAACCCTGGAAGATATTGAAGCTATAGCTGAGCTTGCCAACAAGACCAAGGAGGTGGGAAGCCGGTCGGGCGGCAGGGGCCGGCAACAGATTAATGTAAGCGTTGGAACATTCGTCCCTAAACCGCACACCCCTTTTCAATGGGATGCACAAATATCAATCGAAGAAAGCCGAGAAAAAATATCCCTGCTGAAAAAGATACTGCCGAGAAAAGGAATCAACTTCAAATGGCACGATCCGGAACAAAGCCTGCTTGAAGGTGTATTCTCCCGTGGTGACAGACGGTTGGCGGATCTACTTGAAACAGTGTGGAAGAAAGGTGCCAGGCTTGACGGTTGGTCCGATTACTTTGATCTTTCACGCTGGCAGGAGGCGGCCGATGAATGCTCGCTTGTCCTCAGCGATTTTCTCCGTCCAAGAGGCCTGGAGGAGATCCTCCCCTGGCACCACCTCAGCAGTGGTGTTGACGAGAATTTTCTCAAGGAAGAATTACAGAAAGCCCATACGGAAGCATACACGCCCGACTGTCGCTATCACGATTGCCAGAAATGCGGCCTCTGTGATTTCAAAGTAATCAAACCCGTTGTCATTGACAGAAAACAGCGGCAGCCAGAGGAAGCTGAAGGCAAACCTCCCTTCGGCCTCCCAAAGCAAACAGATAGACCGCAGCAGAACGAAGAACTCCATTTTCGCTATTTCGTTACTTATTCCCGCATGGGAGACATCTGTTATCTTGGCCATCTGGAAATCCTTCAGATTGTTTTCCGTGTTCTGCGCCGTGCTGGAATCGAAACTAATTTTTCCAAGGGATTTAACCCATCTCCCAAGGTATCCTTCGGCCCTGCAATGCCCGTTGGTACACAAAGTCTTGCTGAATATTTTGTAATGGATCTGCCCATGCCGCTTGATAACCTGGAAGAAGCCAGGGAACGATTGAATAAACAGATGCCCCCGGGTCTCACCGTTCAAAAAATAGTTCTCAGCAACGGCAAGGTTCCGCAGGAAATGGTCAGTTCCTATCGGATCACTCTCTACCCGACACTGAGCAGTAACGACAAACAACTGATTGAGAAATTCCTGGCTACTGACAGCTTTACCGTGAAACGGGTTCGCAAGGGAAAGGTCATGGAAATCGATTTCAGACCACTTGTTGTTTCACTGGAATGTATAGAAGAGGAAACACTGTCCCTGGAGTTGCTCAGCAAGGCAAGTCAGGCCGGAGTAAAACCACTGGAAGCACTTGCGTCCATTCTGCAAAAGGAACAAAAGGAATTACTCTCCTCCGTGGTCATAAAAACCGGCTGGAAAGAGGTTTAGGAAATCCTGTTGCTTCTACCCGCTTTCATATGGTACAGATGTGTATTCATTTGCATTCAGTATTTTTTTAGTATTCGTATAAAAATCAAAATATCCAAGCAGTTCTACCAAGGAGACCCCCCATGACAACTAAGAAGATTGTCCTTCGTGATGATGAGATGCCAACTCAATGGTACAATGTAGGTCCTGATATCCCTAATGGTCTGCTGCCACCCCTTGATCCAGAGACCAAGCAACCCATGGGACCGGAAAAACTTGGCGCAATCTTCCCCATGTCACTTCTTGAGCAGGAAATGTCCCAGGAACGATTTATTGATATTCCTGAAGAGGTGCTCGACGTCCTGAAAATCTGGCGGCCTTCTCCCATGGTCCGTGCCAGAGCACTTGAAAAAGCACTGGGAACGAAATCCAAGATTTACTTCAAAAATGAAGGTGTTTCTCCGGTTGGATCACATAAGCCTAACTCAGCAGTCCCTCAGGCATATTATAATGCCAAGGAAGGAATCAAACGGTTGGCCACAGAAACAGGTGCCGGACAGTGGGGCAGTGCTCTCTCTTTTGCAACCCAAAAATTTGGCCTGGACTGCAAGGTCTATATGGTGAAGATTTCCTTTGACCAGAAACCATACCGAAAATCCATGATGCACACCTTTGGGGCCTCCATTGTGGCAAGTCCAAGTGTGGACACCAATATCGGCCGTCAAATCCGTGAACAATACCCAGACACCGCTGGTTCTCTGGGCATTGCCATTTCAGAAGCCATAGAGGATGCTGCAAGCCGGGACGACACCAATTACGCACTTGGCTCTGTCTTAAACCATGTTGTCCTTCATCAGTCTATTATTGGCCTTGAAGCAAAGAAACAGATGGCTATCGCAGGAGACTATCCCGATGTTATTGTCGGTTGCTGCGGTGGTGGATCAAATTTTGCCGGCCTTGCCTGTCCCTATGTTCCAGATTATCTGGAAGGTAAAAAGATACGTTTTGTCGGCGTAGAGCCTGCCTCATGCCCATCGCTCACCGGAGGTACCCTTGCCTACGACTTTGGCGATGTAGCGCAAACCACTCCACTACTGAACATGTATACTTTGGGCCATGATTTCATCCCTCCTGGAATCCATGCCGGTGGCCTGCGCTATCATGGCATGTCTCCCATTGTGTCAGCCATGGTTCGTGAGAAGATAGTTGATCCTGTTAAAGTCCATCAGCTCGAGTGCTTCGAGGCCGGAGTGCTCTTTGCTAGAACAGAAGGCATCATTCCAGCGCCTGAGACCTGCCACGCCATCCGCGGTGCAATCATAGAAGCAACCCGTGAGCCTGAAAAACCTCAGACCATTCTCTTCAATTTTTCAGGACATGGTCTTATTGATATGGCATCCTATGATAAATATTTTTCAGGCGACCTTCATGACTACGAATACCCACAGGAAGCTATCGCTGCCTCAATGGCTAAACTGCCAAAAATATAATTCTTAAATATCTGGCAGTGCGCTCAACAGTGGCCCAAAAGCTGCTCCGAAAAATTCATTATTCCATATTTTTCGGAGCAGTTTTGTTCTTTTTTGTTTCCCTTTTTCTGCCGTGCCTTTCCCAATCCGGAGAACTGCCGAAACTCCGAAAATATATTTCGAATGGCGGCTATGCCCTCAGCACAAACGGAAAAACTCTTTTTTCAAAAAACCTGACAACACCCTTCATTCCCGCGTCCACCTTAAAACTTGTCACCAGCCTCGCCGCACTTGAAATATTAGGGCCGGACCATTTCTTTTCTACCTATATCTATCGAGATACCCAGGGAACACTTTATGTAAAAGGCAGCGGGGATCCCTTCCTGGTTTCGGAGAAAATCAGAACAATTGCCAGACTTGTTGCGGAGAAAGGGGTCACGGAAATAAACAATATCATTCTTGACGACACAGCTTTTGCCCTCGAGCACCCGATAACCGATGGTTCTATTAATTCATCCAATCCCTATGATGTCGGTTGCACCGCTCTCGGGGTGAATTTCAACACGGTCCCCCTGAAAGTACTTCAACATGCCAAAGTAGAATCGCCAGAATCCCAGACACCCTATCTCCGAATCATGGGTCAAATAGGAAAAAGTCTCAACAGCGGTTATCACCGGGTGAATGTGGATGCATTCCCACGACAAAGTGAATTGGCCAACAATTTACTTTACTTTGGGCAACTGTTTCAAATCCTCCTTGAGGAACAGGGGATCGTGGTAAAAGGCACAATCAAACAAGGCGTTGTTCCTCAAGAAACCGAACTGGTTATCCAATACACAGCTGAAGAGACGACAGGCGATCTCGTGAAGTCCTGCCTCCTTTCATCCAATAACTTTATGGCGAATCAACTTTATCTTGCAATCGGCGTGAAACAATACGGTTCCCCCGCAACATGGGAAAAAAGCCAGAAAGCGATGGCTGCTTTTGTTCACAACACCCTTGGCCTCAGGAATCAACAAATAACGATGGTTGAAGGTTCCGGCCTCTCAATGAAAAATCGTATTACTCCTGAAGCTCTACTGGTTGTTCTTGAACAGTTCAAACCCTACGCATCCCTTCTTCCCGTCAAATATGGCGTGGTCATGAAATCGGGAACTCTCAGAAAATCCGGTGTATTCTGTTATGCTGGATTAATACACCGAGGTAAAGATACACGTTGCTTCGTCATCCTTCTTAATCAAAAACAAAACAACAGAGACAAAATCCTTAACGTCCTTTACCACCAGTTATAAATACTCAAAAAACATTCCGGACACACCCCACACGGTAGTACTGCCAATTTGTTTGACCCGAAAATCCTTCTCTAAAAAACACCCTGACAAAAAGTTTCGTTCTTTTTTTCGCAATCCAAAACAATACGCAAGCAACACAATAAGTCACTCCAGTTTAACACCCTGAAACAGCATAATTAAAGAAATAAATTGAACTCTTTAACTGTGTTTTCAAACATTTACCTTTACATTGTCCCCCCTCTTTGTCGTATAATTCATTTGCACCCCATAAATGGCACTGTTTGATAATTTTCACTTACAATAACAGGCCAGTAGTAATTTTTTCGAAAATGGCATGGAATATGCTTATGATGTGCAAAGTTTATACTATCGCAAAGAAATTTACCTTTGCACATAAACATTTCTTTTAACTTTTTGGAGGAAGTATGAAGAAAAATCTGATCAAATTTATTCCTTTTTTCATCATGGCATCGTTTATGATGACCGGATGTAATCAGGATACGAGTTCCACCACCGCTGCGGCCAAGCCCGCAGTATCTACCCAGGCAAAAGCGCCGAAAGAACTGAAGTACGCGGGTAGTGTTGTGGGAAAATCCAACAAAGCAAAGAGTATTTCTATTTCCGTTGGAAAAGGCAAAGAAGCAAAGACAGTAATGGTTAAATTTGATGACAATACCAAGGGCGTTGAACATGCATCCCAAGGTCATGCGTCAATCATTTTCTATGAAATGCGTGATGGTCAGCCATGGGCAACTGTTATCAAGCCAAAGCTCGCAAAACTCCCTGAAGGAGTCACCGAGATCAAAACAGCAGAGATGAAAGCTCTGATGGACAGTCAGGAAAAATTTGTCCTTATTGATGCTCGTCCTGCAAAAAGATATGCTGCCGACCATATGCCCGGTGCTGTTAATCTCTCAGTACCTGACTATAAAGAAAAAGCCGCTTCCGTACTCCCTAAGGATAAAGACATACAGCTTATTTTCTATTGTGGAGGCCCCACATGAGGTATGTCCACCAAAAACGCCGGTCTGGCGAAGAAAGAAGGCTATAAAAATGTACGTGTTTACCTTGAAGGTGAGCCTGCATGGATAAAAGATGGCAACATGGTCCATGCCAGTAAAGGATTTGTCACAAAAGGAAACATCGTTCTCATCGATCTCCGTTCAGCAAAGAAATCTGCTGAAAAAAGGATCCCTCGGGCAGTCAGCATACCTTATGACACTCTTGACGACCGCCTGGATGATATTCCTAAAAAAGCTCCCGTCGTTATTTACAGTGATTCCATGGAAGAATCCATGGATGCGTACTCTGATCTTCACGATGAGGGGTTCAAAAAAGTTTCAATGGTACCAGGAAACTTTGATGGCTGGGTAAAGAATGGTGGAGCAACCACCAGTGGACCAGTAGTCACCGACATCGTTTGGGTAAGAAAGCTTGGAAAAGGCGAAGTTGGCAAGGCCGATTTCATGAAAGCAGTTGACGGTAGCGATGCTGGTGCAATTATTCTTGATGTACGAACTCCGGACGAAGCAAGTGCCGGCGGGTTTAAAAATGCTATTGCTGTTCCTTTGGATCAAATAGCTAAACGTCTTTCCGAGATTCCAAAGGACAAAAAAGTCTATGTCCACTGCACCACTGGTGCCCGTGCAGACATGGCCGCTCAGGAACTGAACAAAAATGGCTACAAAGCATTCTTCTTCGTTGCAAATATCGACTGTAAAGGCAATGAGTGTAAAGTAGAAGATTAAGAAGTACGAAAAAAAATCCTGAACAGTCAGAATATAAGCTCATATTCTGACTGTGTTTTACCATTCTGAGTCGATCCTGCCGGTCGACAACTCTCCGCAGGAGATGGAAGCCCTATCTATCCATCTCCTGCCTCTTTTTCCTGCGACTTATTCCTCGTTCTTCCCCCCTTATAAAACATTCTTTCTTGTTTTTGCTCTCACCCCTCACATCTGTTGCCTCCTTATCCTTTACTTATGGTAACGATGTCGATATTATCAAAGAGATGAACTGACCTAAACCCGTCATTTACCAGCCACCTTCTACCAAAAAAAAATGTAGTATGACAAACAATACTGAAAAAACAGACGCAAACAAAAAATACCTGGAACCAACCCTTCATTTTACCAGAAAACGTATCCCAGTCGGAAACGAAGAGAAATCTGTAAAACTCATGGTTTCAGAACTGGTAAAAAAAAACCAGCCCCTTCTCTCATTTCCGCAATTTGCGAAATTTGAGGCAAGGGGGTATGAAAAAAGCCCTGTACGATCTGGAAAAAACACTCGGTTTTCTGATGACGGAGAAACACTGCTTGCCGATATAATTGGTTACCCAAGGATTGACACCATGTCCCAGGGAAATGACGAAGAACCAGTTCTACTCGTTTCCGTCACACCTCTTGTGAAAATATCAGGAGATGCCATGGCCGCCACCCTCCAACTTCACCCTCCCATTTCAACTGATTTTGCCATACGTAAAGAACCACTTCCGGAACTGCTAAACGAGGCTGGCATCCTCTTTGGGATAGACCAGACCGCCCTCCAGACGGCACAGGATATTATTGCTCAGGGCTACAGTGATTTTCATGACATCCCTATTGCCTTCGGACAACCGTCTCAGCAGGGGGTTGACGCCTATCTGCAATTTGCCTTTGAGATTGGGCCCATCGCCGGCCAGATCATGGAAGATGGTACCATAGATTTTCGAGAACGTAGAATTATGATTGCGGTGGTGAAAGATGAACTCATTGCCACTAAAATACCTGAAATTCCAGGGACACCCGGGACAAATGTCCTGGGCCAGGAGATAGAGCCGGAAGGTGGCGCTGAACTTGAAATCAAAATACACCAGGATGTCATATTTATAGAAAAAAGTGGCGAAATCAAAGCAACTAAAGATGGTATTCTGACGGTTGTCAATGGCTGTGAAATCAAAGTCTGTTCAAAGCAGGAGATACGAACCGACATTGATTACGCCACCGGCAACATAGAATCAAAGAGTTGTGTAATCATATATGGAGCAGTACAGCCAGGGTTCAAAGTAATAACCGGGGGAGATCTTGAAATAAAGAAAGAAGTCATGTCAGCTACCCTTTTCAGCGAGGCCAATATTGTCATTAAAGGTGGTATTACTGGTAAGAAAACAGATATTAAAGCTCTTGGTGATGTAGACTTCTTTTTTATAGAACAGGGCCAGATTAATTCTGGCGGCAACGTTATCATGCGCAAGCAGTCTTATTACAGTGATATTTCCGCAAGAGGTTCCATTCTCTGCCAGGCTGGTACAACTATCATTGGCGGAAATATAATAGCTGGTAATTCGTTAACCGCTTTCAATGTCGGTTCTCCCAATGGTAAACCCTCTTTTCTTGCCGCAGGTGTGGATATTGACAGACTCAATCTCCAAAGAGAGCTTTCACAACTCCTGGCCACACAACAAGATGATATTATCCAATGGTTACAGCGCTATGGAGGGAGTAGGAAATCAAAAAAAATCAGGAAAATGGAAGCAGAGGTCAGTGAAACGAAGATGAAACTCCTGAAACTGAATCTTATTCCAGGCAGCGGTCTCTACTCAAGAGTCGGTGAACTCAGAGAACCCACTGACCAGACAGAACAAAATGACGACGAAAGTGAAACGAATGCAATCCGGATTGATAAAATATTCATCGACCTCAAAGGCACTATCTTTTCCGGCACCGAAGTAAGGATTGGGAATTGCAAATTGCTGATCAAAAAAAATATCACAAAAAGACGACTCAAGTTGGATCAGAGCCTCAAAAGAATCATAGCACTTCCTCTAAAATAAAGGTTTTATCAGCTCCCGGGTGAACCTTTAGCGGTCCCCAACACCAGAAGCAATGATACTACTCCACACTTCAGACTGGCATCTGGGCCATAAACTTTACGGTCGCCAACGTCACCAGGAACAGTCCGAATTTCTTGATTGGCTGCTGGAGTGCATCGAAGAGCAGGAAGTAGATGCCCTTATTGTCGCAGGAGATATCTTCGACAGCCAGAGTCCATCCAACCAAAGTCTCGAAATGTATTATCGCTTCCTCTCCCGCGCTGCAAATTCCTGCTGCCGCCACATTATTATTATTGGAGGCAACCACGATTCCCCAACCCTCTTGGACGCACCGCGGGAACTTCTCCATTTCTTGAATATCCACGTGATTGGGAGAGCTCCAGAGAACATCGAAGAGGCCCTTCTCATGCTCAATGATGCCGAGGGTAGCCCTGAACTCATTGTGCTTGCTGTCCCATATCTGCGCGACAAGGATATCAGACTGTCAGAGGCCGGTGAAAGCATAGAGGACAAACAGGATAAAATGCTGCACGGGATTAGGGAGTATTACCTGAGACTTTTCGAACTGGCCAAAAACAAGCAGCAAGAGCTGGATAATAAAGTTCCTCTTATTGCTACCGGACATCTCTTCTGTCAGGGTGGAAAAACCCGGCAGGGTGATGGAGTCAGAGAGTTGTATGTCGGTTCACTGGTTCAGGTGGGCCTTGATACATTCCCTCACGATATCGACTATCTGGCTCTGGGTCATCTCCACCTTCCGCAGCGGGTCGCTAAACAGACCAATCGACGATACTCCGGCGCTCCGCTGGCCATGAGTTTCACAGAAGCCGACGAGGAAAAAGCTGTACTGCTCATCGATACGGACATGCAGTTTGATGTCAGGGAACTCGCAGTCCCCTCTTTTCAAGCCATTGCAAGTATTTCCGGTACTCTTGAATCTATTCTTGAAGAAATCCAGACTTTATCCCAACGGGAGGAGGACATTCTTCTTGAAATTAATTACCAGGGACAAAGCCTTATTGATGACTTACAGGAACAGATTCATGCTGCTGTCACCAATACAAAGCTGCATGTACTCCGTATCAGCAATAAACGCATTTATGACCACATTCGGCAGCAGCACTCCGAGATCAAAACGCTTGAGGAGCTTACTCCATATCAGGTATTCCAACAGTGCCTCGATCTCAGTGGAATTCCGGATGAACAGCGCCCGGAAATGGAACTTGGGTTTGCCGCCGCTCTAGATGCCCTCCAGAACGAGGAAAACTGAAGTCTTGAAGATCCTGCGTATTCGCTTCCAAAACCTCAACTCTCTCAATGGAATATGGGAAATTGATTTCAGCGCACCTGCCTACTCGGAAAATAGTCTCTTTGCCATTATCGGCCCCACTGGTGCTGGAAAATCCACTCTACTCGATGCCCTCTGCCTTGCCCTTTACGGCGCAACTCCCCGTCTCGGGAAAATTACCAAGACCTCCAATCAGATAATGAGCCGCCACACTGGCGTTTGTTTTGCTGAAGTTGAATTCTCAACTATCAGAGGCAGGTTTCGCTGTCACTGGTCCCAGCATCGATCACGCCAGAAAAGTCATGGTGAACTCCAGCAACCAAAACATGAGATCACAGATGCCTCAAATAACGTTCTTCTTGAAAGCAGAATACGTAACGTGGCAAGTAAGATCGAAGAAGTAACGGGAATGGACTTTGACCGTTTCACCCGTTCCACCCTTCTTGCCCAGGGAGGGTTTGCAGCATTTCTCCAGGCATCCGCTGACCAACGCGCCCCCATACTCGAACAGATCACCGGTACTGAAATTTATTCCCGTCTGTCAATCAAGGTTCATGAACTGCGCCTGTCTGAACTCAACAGACTCCATGAACTCGAACAAAGCCTTTCTCATATAAATCTTTTGAGCTCTGAAGATGAGGAGCAGCTTCAAAAACGTATCCGAGAAAAAAACACCGCTGCTGAAAAGATCAAAATGCAGGTTACAAACCTGCGAACACAACTCAGCCGAGCCAGGCACATTGCTAAACTTGAAACAGACCACGCAGCATATGTGACAGAACTGGAAGCCCTGTATACCAAAAAAAAAGAGCACGCCGAACTGCTGGACACTCTCGGTCCAGCACTTGCAGCCAGGGAAATTGAGCCCTTGTATCAGGCTGTGGAGAAGCTTATTACCAGCCAGAAAGAAGCTGCAAAGGAAAATGACCTTCTGGCGGAAAAACGGAAAAACCTTGAAGAGACAAAGCAAAAAACCATCCTGGCAATAAACGAAGCAGAAAAATCCCTACAACAGGCAGAGGCATCAAGAAAAACAGGCCTTGAACAGATACGAGCTGTCGAGAAAATTGATCATTTAATTCAGAACATCAGAAATAGCCTTCAGGAACAGACAGACAACCTCAACGTCCAGCGTAAACGGCATACAAAAGAACTCTCCACTCTGAAGACACTGGAACAAAATCTTCTTCAAGCTGAAAACGAGAAAAATGCTCTGGAAACCTTCTTCACCGGACAGGCAAAGGATGAAAAACTGCTCGAGGAATTTGCAGCCATTGAACTAAGTGTTCAAAGAGTAAGCGAGCTTTACCTTGATCTGGAAAACATGAGTAAAGCAAAGATTGCAGCAAAACTTGCCGTAGGGAACAAAGAACAGATACTGAGAGATCTTCACACAAAAAAAGTTGCTATCCAGTCACATCTTCTTACAGCAAGCGCCAGGCACGACGAGATCCAAAAGAACATTGCAGATATTCTTCAGGGCAGTGAATTTAACGACCTGCAACAGAAACTCTTCACAACCCAAACCCGTCAAAAAAGTTTCCAGGAACTGACCCTTTTCCTGGAACAGCTTGACAGCCTTACAAAACAACTCACTCGATCCAATGAACAGCTTCTTACCCTGGCGACTGAGAGCAAGGAACGGAAAGGTAAACTCTCGGAAGAAAATAGAAAAAGGGCTGGTAAGGCACAGGAAGTCGAGCTTCTTGAAAAGAATCTGCTTCTCCTCGCAAGAATCCAAACGCTAGAACAAGACAGGCTGCAGCTAAAAGACAATGTCCCCTGTCCTCTCTGCGGCTCAAAAACCCACCCATACCACCATGGTAATGTCCCAAGCCCTTCTGAGGAAGAAAAGAAACTGCGGTTTGCAGAGCAGGAACTGCAAGTGCTTCTCGAGCAGATTGAAAAGCTCAAGCATCAGGAGATTATTGCTGCTGAGAGGAAGTCATCTCTTGCAGAGCAGATAAAGAAAACAGAAACTGAGAAAACGCTTGCCACCAAGGCTGCTGAAGGGCTTCTTTCAGATCTGGAGTTACCACCTTTAGCAGAAATTCATCTGGAACGTCTGCAACAGGAGTCTCTTCAGCTCAATGAAGACCGGAAAAAGCTATTTGCGGATAGAGAACTGCTTGAAAAATTGAACAAAAAAATTGGTTCAATTTCCACTAGAAAGGAAGAATTCAGGGTAACACTCCAGGCACTTGAAAAAGATATTCTTACCGCAGAACATACTCTCACCTCTGCTCAAACAGAATTGAGGAAGCTGTTACAGGAGGAAGAAACACTTTCTGCATCCCTCATCACACTGAGTGATACTCTTAGACAAAAACTCCAGGTATATGGAGATTTCGTGGTCGAAAGGAAGCATCTCTCTAAAATCCTTATAGAACTTGGTCAAAGAATTACTTTGTGGAAAACCAGAAAAAATGAAGAAAGAAATCTCGCCCCAAAACTCCTCAGTCTTCATTCAGAATGTGGTCACCAAAAAACTCTCTGCACGGAAAGAGAAAAACAGATAACCGATCAGGACGCTCTCTGCTCGGTAACTCGAAAACAACTCAGTGATTTTCAGCAACAACGCCTTACCCTCTTTGGTGAAAAGAATACCACAGAAGAGGAAGAGCGTCTCGAACAGGCTGTTATCAACAGGAGAAAGATTCACAGCCAGTTACAGGTCAAATCCGGCGATATTCACAGGAAAATCACCGCTGTTATGACATTACAGGATCGACTGCAGCAGGATGTCATTAGAATGGAAACAGATATAACAACGCAGCAGCAGCTTTTTCTCACAGCTTTGACAAAATCCTCCTTTTCCAACACTGAAGAATTCATTGCAGCAAGACGATCGCCTCAGGAACTGCTGCAGGTACAGAATCTACAAAGAAAACTGCAGGAAAAAGAAACAGAACTGACAACTCTGATTAAAGAAAAGTTAAGCAGCCTGCAAGTCGAAAAGGAAAAGCATCTCTGCCGGGAAACTGCCGCAGAAATAGAACCACTGCTTATGGAGAGTGAAAAACAGCTGGAAACGCTTCAGGAGGAATCAGTAACTGCAAAAGAACAGCTCAAGAGAAACAGCCTGGATAAGGGAAAATCCGCTACACAGCTGATAGCTATCGCGACACAGAAGAAAAAGGTGAGCAGTTGGAACACTCTTCATATGCTTATCGGATCTGCCGATGGAAAAAAATTCAGAAATTTTGCACAGGGCCTCACCTTTGAGCTGATGGTTCATCATGCAAATAATCATCTTCGGAAAATGAGTGACAGATACATTCTGACCAGAGACAGCATCCATCCGCTTGACCTCAATGTCATCGATACTTATCAGGCAGATGAGGTTCGTTCGACCAAAAATCTATCTGGCGGTGAATCCTTTCTAGTCAGCCTGGCCCTTTCACTGGGACTATCCAAAATGGCATCCCATAATGTCAGGGTTGATTCTCTGTTTCTTGACGAAGGATTTGGAACACTGGATGAAGATGCACTGGAATCGGCCCTTGAAACACTGGCTCAGTTGCGTGACGAGAACAAGCTTATTGGAATTATCTCCCATGTGGGCGCATTAAAAGAACGTATTCCCCTGCAGATAGAAATCATTCCGGGAAGCAGGGGAAAGAGCACCATTAGTGGGCCGGGTGTCTCACGGGGGGTCTAATGGGCTGCTGCAGAAAACTTATAAACCACTATTCCTCATCCAGGCGTGGCGTCTTCTGCCTTCGATGGGTTTTGCCATTACAGATTTTAGCCGTTGGCAGCCTTGTGACACATCTTCTCTATAAGATTTTTTTCAAGCCTCCAGCCTATTCATCTATCATCACTGTTGCTCACATCTTTTTCGCTTTTATGATTCTTGCCGAATGCCGCAGAAGCATTCGGTATCACAGTGCTCTCAAGGAACTGGAAGCGCTCGAGGAGAGAAGAAGAGCATTACGATAAAATCAATCGTTTGCATAATGTAGAGATTGAACGAAAGGGCAATTTTTCAAGCAAGCCTTTAGATATCAGCCGGCTTCTCATCCAACTCCTTTCCGATTCGCCAGGCATCAATAACCGATGCCAGCCAGCAGCAGAACATAATAAAAAACGATATTTTCAAAAATACTGAAGAGGCAGTTGTTGAAGCTTCTGCGACAATACCCATCACCCTTGGTATGGTAGCCACCTCTCCCGCAGCAACAATATCCTGCAACATAACAACAGCTTGACGAACAACAGCGGTAACACAGAGAATCCCACTGATGAAAGCAAGGACGAAAAAGACGGCTCCGCGACGGTACCTTGAGAGAATAATCTGTCCTGCTCCGGGAAAAATAAGAGCAGAAAAGAGTACTCCTTTAATTACATTACTCATGAATTTAGTCCTTCTAAAATATTGGCTTCCAGGAACTTCTGAAAGAGTCTCGGCACACACAGCAACAGGAAAAACCCTTGTATTTCCAACTTGCTATTTCATATTTTGTATTATACCCTTAACCATAAATGTTTTGTTCACTTTTTATTGAGAACATAGCCAATCAAAACAGATGCCACCAAGTAATACCATATGACACACCAAGATCCACCTATATTTATTACCTTTGGAAACCGCAAAGGAGGAGTCGGCAAGACAACCTCTGTTATCAATCTTGCAAGTTACCTGGCAATCCTTGGAAAAAAAATTCTGATCGTCGATACAGATCCTCAGTCTAACTGTTCCTCTGTTCTACTCAAAAATCTGGACGACAGAAACAAACACTCTCTTATTAAGGCACTTGAAGCTCCAGAAGGAGAAGGGTTGCTCTCTCGATTTGCCTGCGAAACACATCATCCCAATTTACAAATCATTCCGAATACAACACAATGCATGCTCTGGGAAAGGAAAAATGCAGGACACTCCGACGCAGTTTTAGGAATCAGGCGCCTCATTAACCAGGATCCCACATTAAACGAATACGATTTTGTTTTTTTTGATACCCCGCCAACCCTTGGGGTGATGATGAATAATGCTCTTATGGCATCTGATTATGTTATCATTCCAATTCCTCCATCCGACCAATTTGCACTCGATGGACTGGCGGCGTATCTTGAGCTTATCGGGGGAATCCGGAAGCATAACAGTAGACTGAAACTTCTGGCTGTACTTATAACTAAATACGATCCCAATTGGGGAAGTTCTGCTTACAAACTCAATCAGATAATAAAATATTTCACTCAGAGACGAATAAGTATTTTTCGCACCCATATCCACAATTGCCCAGAAATCGATATGGCTCACGTAAAAAGAAAGCCGGTAATTATATCTGCACCCAACAGCAGTGGTGCCAATGAATACGCCACATTGGGGCGGGAATTACTGGAGATTTTTAATGTAATTCATGGAAAAAGATTCATTTAAAACCATAGCGATGGAAATATTGATTCAACACAAAACAAAGAGCGTCGTATTCCAGGTTCCTTACCCGAACCATTACCCGAGGTGCAAATAACATTATTTTTGGTTATATTCATTAGACAGAGAACGCTTCTTCCGTATAAACTTTTTCCCAGGCAACAATCTGCTATCAGCTGACATGTCAAAAAAGAACACAAACGCAACTGACCATTGCAGCACTACTTATTCAGCAGATACAATCGACCCCTTTGAAGGGCTCAATCTCGAAGATATCTGTGTTTCTCCCCATGACATAGAAAAAGCATCACCTGAAAAAGACCTTGGCAATGAACTGTTTGGCCTTAATCCCCTGGATGGTATTGACCTGGAAGATTTGTCTGTAAATCCTGACACTATTGCTTCAGCTCATTCGAGCACTAACGGACCTCCCCAAGGATCAGACAACATCAATTTTGTCATCACCCCCGACAACAAACCAACCAAGGAAGACAAGCAGCAACAAGCAATAAAAAGACCAGTACGCTCTCTATCAAAAGACACTTCTCATCTCCCGGTAAAACAAAAAAAAGCAATTATTGACCCGATTATCGAAAGAGCATATCACTATGCAGAACTCACTCAGATAAGAGAAAAAGTGTTCTCCAGTCTCGAGAAATCAGGTGGCAATACTCTTCTTATTGCCAGTCCTCACGACAATACAGGAAGCAGTCTTCTTGCTGCAGCGCTTGGATATAATGCTGCCTGTTCCTGTCAGAAGAGCGTCCTTTTGATAGACTGCAACATGCGTCGTGCAGGCTTACACAACCTTTTCAACATTCCGCAACTCTATGGGTTTACCGAACTTATCAAGAACAATCTTCCCTGGCAGGCAGTGGTGAAAAAGACAGGCGTGGAAAATTTAAGTGTCATTACCGCTGGTGAGCACTGTGATAATTTTTCTGAGTATATTCGATATTCACACATTCCTGAACTTCTCAACGACATCAGAAACCATTATGATCTGATTATCATTGATACCTCTCCCGTCCTTGCTCCGAACCGCAACAATGTTAATATCGTCTCCCTCACTTCCGAGGCGGATTATTTCCTTCTCATCACCAAACAATCCGGGACCACAAAAGACGATTTGATAGAAGCAAAGAACGTCATTGAAGCGGGAAATGGTACAATTGACGGAATAGTCATCAATGAACACACCCCGGACAAAAAAATTGCTCCGTACCCAAATTAACATTACGGCATATAACTCAGACAATGAACCCACCAACTCAACCCGGACCAATAGACCCGCAATTCTTCATTGCCAAATATCTTACCCCTGTTCTCGAGCATAAATGGCTTGTTTTGCTCACCACATTTATTGGCCTGCTGGTTTCCCTACCTGTAAGCTTCGTGGTCCAACCGGAATATAGCAGTAAAGCCACAACGCAACTGGAAACCCCCCGAGCCCAGATGATCTCAGAAGTTACAGAGGAAATCACCTCACGGACGGGGGACCAGAACTACATAACCGCAGCTGTTGAGCGAATGCATAGCACCGCCTTCCAGACAGAGGTCTTTAAAATCCTCCCCAAACAGCTGCAAAAAGATCTGGAAACACCACTGGGAGTCAAGGGACAGTTAATGAAAAAGGCTGCCCCATATTTAGACAGACTCCTCAAGGGGGACGCTGTTGATCCCACCACCCTGGCAACAATCACTCCTGAACGTCTCAACAAACTCAGCAATCGGGTTGTAATAGAAGGAATTCCAAGACAGGGGATCATTCAGATAACAGGAACAACCTATGCCCAGGAAATGGCCACTGTCTTAGTTCAAAGTTATATTGACATATGGGTTGCCCTGAACATGGAAACCAATAAAAGCCTGATCCGCCATGAACTTGGGTTCACCGAAAACCAGAAGGATGAGTACTTCAAACAGTTAAAAGATTCAGAAAAAGAACTTCGCCTCTTCAAACAGAAATTTGAAATTCCCCCTGCGCTCTCATCGATAACCGATATGGAACTTCAAGCGCAACTGGACGTACTGCAAAATAAGGTGGAGAATGCAAAAGAACGCTATAAACGAATAGACGATATTTATCTGGATCTGGTTCGAAAGGAAAAATCCGTAGTAAATAACATCAAGGTTATAAACCCACCGCAAACACCACTGGAACCATCTAAAAATATCCGTCTGCTTATTATCCTTATCGGGTTGCTTGCAGGTGCTGCCACTGCAATTGTCCCCATCCTGATATGGGACTATTATCGAGGAAACATTCGTCACAAAAAAGATATTTTAAGTGCAGTCAACATACCCATTATAGGAAAACTGCCGACCATAAAATAAAAACGGCCTATCCTCTGACAGGTTCATCAGATTATTCAGTCATGAGCAAACTATTATTCCCCCCAACTCTGCTTCTTTTTGTAACGTGCTGCTGGAGTAATCATGCATTTGCTCGCCTCAATACGCTCACCAGTGGAGTATCAATCAACTATGATTATGATGAAACTGCGTATAAGAAAGACGAATCGTCAGAACTTTCCACGGCTGGGCAAGACAGTTCTCTTAACCAGATCAGCCTTTCCCCTCTTCTCATTGTGACAAGTGAAAGTAGCATTGATAGCCTCACCATTCGATTAAATCCAAGTTTTGCCTACGATCAGGAGGCAAGCCAGAGCGACATCGATCATAACTTTCTTATTTCCGCACATCGGGATCTCAACAACCGCCTTCGGTTAACCTTCAATAATCATTTCATTTATTCGGATGATCCGGAACTCATTAAAGATGAAGACTCTTCTGACTACAATAAGGGCCGTAAACGATACTGGAGGAACGATCTCACCCTGGGGACAACATACACCTACGCGACCAACAGTTCAGTTGGTGGTGGCTACGCTTACCGCATGTTACGAAACGATGACACGGGTATTGGTGGCTATGAAGATTACGATAAACACACTGCAAATATTTCCTTACGACACCACTTTGATCGATCTTGGAATATCGATTTTTATTCCAGTTATACTCGAGGATTATTTGACCCACCCGATCAGGAGTCAGTTGAAACCATCGGAAATGAGTTGGAAAAAACGGACCCGGGTATTACTGAGGGCATAAATACCGACTCTCTTTCAAATGACCTGTCGGAATATCGAACCGCGACCACAGTTAACTGGGTGTTCTCTTCTCATAAAACATTTTTAATCACCCATAGCTTTGTCGGCAGTAACTACGATGCCATCCTTCGAAACGACAGTAACCTCCACGATCTCACATTTGGCGCCCAATACAAACACAGCAAACAACTTTCTTTTGAACTCGGTGGTGGGCCATCCTATGAAAAGAAAGAGTCTTTTGATGCAAACTGGGGCTATAATGCTCACCTGAATAGTAACTACAACATTTCCAAACATTCAAGCATCTCTGCAGGGGTAGAAAAAGGCTACGATATCCAGAATTTTTCACAAAACAATAACGCCCTTGGCAAGGATCAGGGACTTACTGATTTCTGGAAATGGAACATCAATTTTACCCACAAACTGACAAAAAACATCGACACCTCATTGTGGATTAATTACCGGGATGAGAAACAGGAAAGCATTCTGTATGCCCTGGCTAACAATCCAGAAACTGAAGTAAGTAGTGGAGGGATAAACAATGAAACGACCAGGGAAGAATCTGTGTTCTCTCGAAAAATATATGAAGCTGGCACTTCACTTAAATACTCTTTTCTTCAGTGGTATACAGCATCCTTGAGATATACATTCAGGCAGCAGGACTCAGAGGAAATTAACGATAGTTATGATGAACATCGTGTATTTTTGAGTCTTTCGGCTCAAAAAGAATTACTTCGGTGGTGAATAGAGAAATTCAGCTTCAATATCTGGTATACACCGAAGTCACACAACAACAAACATCATTCCAAATACTTTCTGGAGCATTAGCTCTTTAGACAATGGACCATATTTTAGCCATAACAGAGCAAAAATCCAGATTAAAGATAACATATTGACCATATAGACAAAGATGTTATAATGGCGAGATGATACCATCCCTTATCACCCCCATTGAAGTTCAATCCCAGTTAGCGCAGCGCTTTAAGATGCTGCGACTGAGTGCCGGCTACAAACGCTCAACACTGAGTAAACGTGCTGGTGTTAGCGAATCATCACTGAAGCGCTTTGAAAACAGTGGAGAAATATCCTTAAGAAATCTTCTGCGCCTTACCCATTCAATCGGCCACCTCCAAGACTTCAATTCTCTTTTTCAACTGCCTGATGCAACAAGCCTGGCTGAATTAAAAGAAAATATAGAAAAAAAGACACCAAAACGCGGCAGGTTTTAAGATGGCACCAGGATACAGGGAAATAGAAGTTCGGTTTCACAAAGATCCAGATACTGAATTTGCAGTAGGTACATTGGCAGAAAAAAATAATACGTTATTTTTTGAATACAATTCCGAATGGATCTCTAAAAAGTTAGAGTTATCTCCCTTTACTCTCCCTCTTCAATCTCCTCTTTTTACTCACCAAGATCACCGCTTTGGGCCGATCTTTGGTTTGTTTGACGATTCACTCCCTGATGGTTGGGGGTTATTACTGATGGATCGTTTTTTCCGTAGCCAAAACATTAATCCCGCTGCTATCTCAATACTCGACAGACTACTCTACCTCGGCAACAACACCATGGGTGCTCTAACCTATCACCCGTCAACCGAAAGAACAGATGGATCCGACCTGCTTGATCTTCACAAACTTGCAACAGAAGCCATAAACGTTTTCGGTGGTAAGTCCAATGATATCCTTCCTCAACTCATGAGAGCAGGAGGTAGCCCCGGTGGCGCACGACCTAAAGTTCTCATCGGTTTTAATCCAACCACTCTCGATATGGTTTCTGGAGAAAGTGACATTCCACCAGGTTTTGAGCACTGGATAGTCAAATTTTCCGCCAGAGAAGATTTGGCAGATGCAGGCCCGGTTGAATATGCCTATTCTAAAATGGCTGTTGCAGCCGGTATCATGATGGAAGAAACAAAACTTTTCAGTACCAGTAATGATGAACTTTTTTTTGGGGTAAAACGTTTTGATAGACGCCCTGACAACAGACGTCTCCACATCCATACTTTTGGAAACCTTATCCATGCAAACTTCAGAATACCAAGTTGCGATTACGGTGACCTTTTTAAAGCTACCAGCATTTTGACCAGGAACTACCAGGATATTGAGAGCGTCTATCGGTTAATGGTTTTCAATGTTTTGGCTCACAATCGTGACGATCACGTGAAAAATTTTTCTTTTATATTAGATGATCAAACAGGACAATGGTCACTGGCACCAGCCTATGATTTAACGTTTTCCCGAGGCCCTGGTGGTGAGCACACGACTACAGTACTTGGTGAAGGGATGAAACCGACTAAACAATTACTCCTGCAACTTGCTGAACAGGCAGGTATTACCAAACCTCGTGCTGAAGAACTTTTCAAAGAAACAAAAGAAGCAGTATCTCGATGGCCTGAGTTTGCTGCTCTTGCTGGAGTCAGGAAAAACGTAATTGATGAGGTGTCCTCTTTTCTTTTGGATATCTGACATCATTCTCCTAAGTTAGAAGATTAATCAGCAAGAAAGTCTCGAATTGTTTTGATCAGCAGAGGACTAGGATCGATATTCCTAATCTCATGTTCAAATTTTTCTCCTCCAGAGAACTTTTCTAGCTTCTCCACCAATTCTGTCTCATCAAAAGCAACGGTTATATAATTAAGTGCTAAAAACCGTTGAGCAGTTGCAAACTGATGATCGTTTCGGTGTTCCCCCAATGCAGCTTTCCTGGGCATAACGATTATCGGTTTCCCTAGCTCTAAGGCTGTTATGATAGTCCCCATACCAGCATGCGCAATAATCACATCTGCTTCTAGGAATTTCTTGTTAAATTCATCAGGGTTAAGGAATTTTTCATATCCAATTTTTTTTGGTCGCCACTCTGTCTCACCAATCTGGGCAAAAATCTCCTGGCCAAGTTTTTGAGCACATTCATCCACAGCACGAACCAGCCGATCGAATGGTAATTGCTCTCCCACCGTAACAAATATCACAAAACTGCCCCGAAAAAACTAGGCCCACCCGGAACAGCAAGTTCTTCCCATTGAGTAAGCCACAAATCAGCATATTTTCCTGCTCTTTTTCCAGACAAAGACAATTCGTCGACATTAGCAATACTGTCCAACCATATCGTTTTAGCGCCCAATTTTTTTCCCAAAAAAATAGCTAAGAATCCTGGAGCTGCACCAGTTGAAACGACGACGTCAGGTCGGACAAAGAGAATACGTACAAACATGATGCAAGCAAGCCATAGTAACTTCAATTTGTTCCAGCGACTGGCATCAGGCACAACAATAAAACGATTGTCCCCAACAGTAGTTGAATATTTGGCCTCAGTAGTCATAAAAATCAGCTCACAACCATCGAAAGCAGGTAGTAATCTATTTAACTGCACCCAATGTCCACCGGCTGATGCTACTAGCATGATTTTTTTTTTCTTAGCAGACACTTTCAAGCACCTTACTTATCTATATTTATTGCTCGACTACTAATATCACGTTCCCAGCAACTGAAACCATATAATTTACGTTGATATTTAGCCCGTATTCGCGACACCATATTAACATAAATATATATTGGTAACCTCACCCAGTTGCTCGGTTTTCTGAGTAAAACAAGAAAAGCAGATCCATATTTTTTTTCTTCACGATTCATTAATTCAGGAAATTTTTCAGCCAACTCGTATCTTCCCAACCTGCTCCGAGTTTTTATTTTTATCAAATCAGACAATTTGGCTGGAGAACGCACATTAGAATGACTCTGTTGAACAGCTACTCTTTCGTCCTTTTTAAATATCGCCCGAATAAAACCATCATCAGCAATTATATCTGGAAACTTGTCAAACCTTCCTCGACCTTCTTCCGATAGAGCATACACTCCTGTGCCAATCATGCCTTCTTTCACATATGGTAATTGCTGCCAAATATAATAAAAACTTTTAACAGGCCATGATGAGCCACGAAAATCCATTCGCATGGTAGAAGAGGCTGCCAGACAATGTCCTTTTGAAAGTTCTTCAGCCAGAGCCATTACAGATTTTGTAGAAAGGACAATATCAGCATCGAGATACACACGGGGAAACTCAGAGGCTGCATCATCACCTAAATTAAGGGCATTGGTTTTTGATGCCACAGATGTTTCAATGCATTTAATCTTGGTGCCAAAAGAACGAACGACTCCAGCAGTATCATCTGTACAACCATTACAAACGACCACCAGTTCAATTGTACCATCTTGCACAGCTGCCAGAAGAGCTTGAAGAGTATTAGCAATAACGTTAGCTTCATTATGCGCAGGAATAATTACTGAGACCACTATCCACCCTTACTATCATCAAGCATTTCACAAGTTACTACACGCCTTACTGCTGCAGTAACCCTTCACTAAGAAAGCCACTCTTTGCGTCGCCTCCAAACTGCCCCCCACACTTCTTTTGACTCTTCTGATTTTTTCTTTCCTAGAAATGTCAACAACCCATGAATCAGATAGCGGGACAAAGGCCAGCCAGCAAGCATAGCCACCCCCAAAGGAACAGTCACTGGACTAAAATGTCGACGAATTAAAAGTCCCTTCGCTTTCACCAGTCGCACCAATTTATCTGAACGAATCGTCTCCGAAGCACCTCCATAGTGGACAATAGTAGCGTCTGAGGTAACCATAGGCCTTGCGCCCTTTCTTTTTGCACGTAAACACAAGTCGGCCTCCTCACCATACATAAAAAAGTCGGAGTTAAAGCCCCCCATTTCATTCCAGAAATCCCTTTTAATAAGCAGAAAACAACCAGAAACAATGTCTACTGTTCTGATACCTTCCCTATTCCACCCTCCAATCCCTTCAGGGTTAAATATGTTGGTTCTGCGAAACAACGAAGAGAGACCGACAACCTGGCTAAAAAGACTCCAAAGGGTTTGTCTTTGCCAACATGAAGATGGGTTAAGCGTTCCGTCAGCAAAACATGTTTTACCACCCCATATTTTTGCCTCTGAATGGTCTTTTGCAAAAGATAAGAGTTTTTCTATCGCCTGATCCAATACTAAAGTATCAGGATTCAGCAATAGCAGGTATTCTCCAGTGGCTACTTTAGCTGCTTCGTTATTGCCCCCTGCAAAACCAATATTTTCCTTATTAGTTATAAGATGAACCCGACCTTGAAAAGCGTTATGTATCTCTTCGGCAGAATTATCTGTTGAGTTGTTATCAAGTACAATAACCTCAAAAGGTAGATGTACAGAGTCCACTGCAAAAACAGAGTCCAAAGCCTTAAGTGTTAGCTCACACGTATTATAACTAATGACTAAAATGGAAAGCAGCATAGAAGACATTTACAGGTTAGAACTGGTTGAAAACCAACGTTCATCATATGCATACGCTGCAATGGCTATCGTCAAGTATAAAAGCATGGTAATTTGACCAAAATACGCAACAGATAAAAATGTAACACAATGCCCCATCATCATGACAGCCACTCCCCACCATAACCATTGATCCTCAATTTCAGTTTCAGATTTCGAATATGAAACCAATGTTGTGATGACTTTATAACACAAGATTATAAAGAGCAGCATTGTGAAAAAGCCCCCTCGAACTCCTTCCAACAAGTAATGATTGGTCACATCTGTGAATGTTGCCCACGTATGTGGCCAATATTTGGTATGCCACTGAGGCCCCACATCTCCATAACCGAATAACCACCAATTCGAAAACTCTTTGACAGCGGCATCTACCAACATATATCTATGATAACCGGTTGAGCTACCTTTGACCGATATTCGAACATAAAGAAAGTGCCATAATGGTGATTCTCTAACCACATGAATAAATATCGCAACAGACAACATAAATCGCGCCAAAAGCGAACTATATTGTTTCCATTTAAAAAACCAAAGGAAGCAAATTATTGCAGCAAGCGCAACTATCGGTCCACTTGAGGAAGAGGCATATACAAAAAACACACAACAAAAAATGGAAAACAGCCTGACTTTACTTCTAGATTTTTTATAATCAGCCCAAAGGATTGGTACCAATGCGGCAGCAAAAGAACCATACAGGATCGAATGACTGAATGTGGCAGCAGCCCTGATTTCACCGTCCCTAATAGAGATAGCATTCCGCCCCAAAACTGAGAACAAATTGTTTGCGGAATAAAACTCAAAAATAGTAAACGGTAGCAATACAATAACACAGACAGAAAATGTTCTTATTATTAACCGTATGCTATCCTTTGAATAAATAGAGTACCTAATAACCAAATAAATAATGATACTATCGACAAAGACCCCGCTCTTAAATATAAAAGCTCCGAACTTATCTTGACTAGCTAGCAAATACACAATCGTCCCCAATAAGTTGTAGTAAATAAAATATTTATCTATTGTATTCAACCGAATTCTAACATAATCACCACAGGCATATATTTTAAGCAAACCAACTAGAGCAATTACTCGGACAGCATAAAAATCAAGAGTCCCAATCTTAATGGATATATCTGCCGGTAAAAAACACATTGCAATAATCAGTGGAACAACCACATTTTCTTTTCTTACCATTACAATACTTATGCTGAGAAAAGAAAGAAGGGCTATAAATGCTGGGGTTGTATTATGCAAATTGAGTTAACCAGTCAGAGGAATGATTCATTAACGTAATCATGAAAAAGGTCCTTTTACTAGGGAACCTTAAAAAGGGATGTTAAAATCAATCAATACTACTACTTTCAGATTTCTCTAGTCTAAATAATAATATCTCATAATGTTATGATGAAAAACATTTTTTACTTATTCTTTGTTTTTGTAGTATTCTCAGGCATTGTAGCTACAACAACTATCTCATATTACAAACAAAAAAAAACAGACCGACTCTATAATTACAAATTAAAAGAAACTTGTCCCATTCACGTTTCAATTCAAAGTAACAATATAATATTATACGGAGATTCTCGTATCTTTGAGTGGGGGGAACCTGATTTTGGGGAAGGCTTTGTAGCCATCAATTATGGAGTTACAGGGGCAACTACAGAAGAAACTTTACATCTAATTGAAAATACCATTTTTGATGTCAGTCCAAAATGGTATATAGTCCAAGTGGGCATAAATGATCTTGTCGCTGCTAGTATGTTAGACACAAACAACCAACAAAGAGTTCAAACCAAGGCCTTACTCAACATAAAAAAAATCATAAAAAAACTTTCTTCAAGTGGTAGCCATGTAATAGTTTTAACCGTCGTTCCACCAATTTCACCTAGTTTTTTCAAGCGACTAATATGGGGAAAGGGAATAGAAAATGCTAGCCATCAATTATCGCTCAGCTTATTGAGCGAATCTTCTAAGAACATTACTGTTATTGATATGAGGAGGATTTTCCTCCAACCCGGCACTAGATCATGGAATACAGCATACTCCAAAGATGCTTTGCATTGGAATAATAAAGCTTACGAAGCACTGACTTTTGAGGTCAATAAACTTATTTCAAAAACCACTCAACCATAATTACTTGTAGGTTCTCATGCTAAATAATAAATATCTCCAAATGATTTTGGTACAAATCAGACACCTACTCCTTTCGTTACGGAACATTTACCTCAGAAAAGTATGTGGCATGACTATTGGTAAAGATGTCCGGATTTCTTTAAAAGCAAATTTGGACAAGCGTAACCCGAAAGGAGTAATCATAGGGGATGGAACATACCTCGCGTTTGGAGCAACTATTCTCTGTCACGATATGGCGAGAAATATTAGAGGCGATGTGAGAATAGGAAAAAACTGTTTTATTGGTGCTCAATGTATAATCTTACCTGGCGTTACTATCGGTGATGAAGTTGTTATAGCAGCTGGTGCGGTGGTCACTAGGGACGTATTGAACAACACCATCGTTGCTGGCAATCCTGCAAAACCCATCCGACAAGGTATAAAAACCATTAAATGGGGAAGAATAGTAACCACATGACGTCAATCACTATCAAAACATGAAATATTTAATATGATTAACTTTAGGCTATACGCTATACAATACCTGACAGCGATCCTAGTGCTATTTTGTTCAGTTGACTCAAGAGCAACAGACTTTTACATAGATCCTGAGAAGGGTACAGTGGAAGGAGATGGTACAAAAACAAGCCCCTGGTTAACCCTAGAAGAAGTCTGGAATTCAGGGAAAATACAAACACAAGCATGGATCCCTCCATACAAATCATCAACCAAAGCCCTCACTCCTAAAAACATTGGGGCCCCCATACAACCTGGTGACACGATACACCTTTTATCCGGACATCACGGTAAGTTAATTATAATAGGCGCTATCAATAACGATTGGATTACGGTTAAAGCTGCGGATGGAGCAAAACCAACTTTTGGTAGAATAATGCTTCGCTCATCTTCCAAATGGGTATTTGATGGGATCTCAATCAGTCCTAGCCACGTTGCCCCGTACAAAAAAAACATCTTATTCTTAGTAGAAGATCATAGTTGGAGTGGCCCATCATCTTTCATCACTATTAGAAATAGTACATTGTTTGGCATGGCAAACATATCTGGATGGAATGCACAAAACTGGATAGCCTTTGCACCTGACGCAATACATACCGAAGCCGAAAACACCATTATAGAAAATATGAATATTTTTAATGTACATAATGGAGTTACTATAGAAAAAGCTGATTATACAGAAATAAAGAATTCTACTATAAATCATATATCAGGCGATGGCATACAAAACAATCAATCCAGTTATGTAAAGATTGAATACAACACTATTAAAAACATTTACACCGTTGACAAAACTCACAAAGACATGATTCAGGCGTGGACTTTCGACGCCCCTATCACAGGGATGGAAATCAGAGGAAATACCCTAGTCATGGCAGAAAATGATAAAAACCCTTTAACCTTAAAAGTCCAAGGAATTGGCATGTTTGATGGGTGGTATGACAATACCCTTGTAGAAAACAATCTGATAGTAACAAACACAGACCATGGCATTTCTTTTTACGGAGCTAAAAATTGTCGTATCATTAATAACACCGTTACATCTGTTCTCAATTCGTCAGTTGGCCCTACAGGTGCCCCCATAAGAATATATCCCCACAAAAATGGTACTCCTGGATTTGACAATATAATACGCAACAATCTTGCAACCTATATCAGTACGACAAATAGGGGCGTGGATGGTGGTGTACTAGTGGATCATAATATAAAGGTCATCAATTCAGATCATTTCATTAATGCTGAAGCTTTCGATTTCAGACTAAAAAAAACCTCACCTGCTATCGATACAGGCTCCATCATTTTTAGTCCAGAAATTGATATTTTAAAAAATCCTAGAACAAATATCCCTGATATCGGAGCATATGAATACATCAAGTAAAAAATCATGCTACTTACACAAGCAACAGGAAACACAAACAAAAAAATCCGTTAAGCCTGAGAAAATACTATATTTTAAATAACAATTGCTTCACAATTAGGTCTTGGATAAAAAGGAGAACGACGTGAAATAGCTTTAATTACTCTAACCACAAATGATAAATACTTATTACCACAACATATAAATAGGAATTTATAATATTTAATCTGTTTATCAAGTAGTTCTGGTTTTGGTACACCAGCCATATCTAGAAATGTTTTTAGATTTTCTAATATTTTTATTATTTGTTTTGTTTCCTTTGAGGTATTGCTATTTGAAGAAAGGCTATCTTTTGTGTCTGTTTGATAAATAACAAATGGAGTCGTTTCATATCCAACATTACATAAAAAAGAAAGCTTCAATGCTATATCATAGTCTTCTAATATTTTTAATCTTTCATCGTAACCTCCAGCCTTATTAAAAATATTTTTCTTAATGATAGCACCCTGATTAAACATAATAAATCTTGTTAATAGGATTGAAGACATATTCCAACATAGTCCTTGAGGTGGTTTAGGAGTGAAACACGCATTTTGAAAACTATTCGTGTTTTTCCCAACTTGAGGATAAAAACCCATGTTACAAATCACACAACCCAGTTCTGTTTTAGATTTATGAATGATCATTATTTGCCTGTGGAGTTTTTCAGGTAACCAGCAATCATCTGAATCAAGAAATGCTATCCACTCACCTTTGGCAATTTTTACCCCTGCGTTTCTAGCAGCACTAGCCCCTTTGTTTTCCTGATAAAGATAAATTATTTTTGACATATAAGGCCGTAACACCTCCTTAGTCCTGTCTATTGAACCGTCATCAATAACAATGATTTCGAAGTTGCTGTATGTTTGAGATAAAACACTTTCAATGGATCTTACAATAGAATGAGCACGATTATACGTTGGGATTATTACCGATACACGGTTGTCAGTATTTACCTCTATCATATTTTTTCCTATATCTCACGGCATTAAAGGTAGCCATACATTTGATATAATTATATGACCACCTGAACTATGACCACATATCATTAGCACGATCTAAAGAAGCCATGAACTTGAATGAAATATATTGGAGAATAGAACAGATACATCCTATTTATCTGGTCCTGAACTTTTACTTGACGTAATTGTTAAGAAAACGATATTCCTTGTTAGAGGTAACATCAGATACATTACAACCGTTAAGGTACAACTTCCACTTACAGCTATCAACAGGTTAACGACATGGCCATAAGCTTGAAATAGAGTAATGCTTATCAGTGCAATAGATGCCGCAACCACGGCTCCATAAATTCCAGGAGTTACTACCTTCAAGCCATCCATCAACAGTACAGGTCCTTTCCGGAGGACCGCCCACGAAATCAGGGGGCTTCGCAAAAGTATCCCTGACACCCCATACGCCATCGCCAAACTCTCCGCTCCATGAGGGGCGGAGAGGAAAAAGAGCAAAACCAGCAATATAGTGTTAATTAACATATTTCGGAAATGCTCATACGCTCGTCCCTGTGATACCATTAGCCATGATAAAGAAATAGTGAAAGGCTGAACAATGCCGGCAATCCCAAGCCATCTGAATAAAACAGGGACCTGCCCCCACCCCGGTCCAAGGACTACTTGGCATAACGGTTCAGCAATTACGACCAATATGGCTATCCCTGGAGTTGTAAGCATCAGCAGCCTAGTTGTAATTTGGACATAGGCATTTTTGTATCTTTCTGGTTCACCAGCCAGACGACTCAACACAGGTATAGCAACACTTCCAACTGGTGTAACTAACTGACTCAAAGGCATCAAAAGCAATGCAAATGCTCTGTTATATTCACCCAACACAGCATTCCCATTAAAAAACCCAACAAGGAGATTGTCTGCATTGCGGCCCACGCTTGCGAAAAAGGCACCTGCTGAAAAGTAACTTCCATCCTTAACAATACCTTTAACTTTATTGGATGGATTCGGTGATGATGGAAAAACTGGACAGAGAAAAAAAGTCAGTAATAGCGTGGATCCTACTTTTGTTAGTTGTAAAATAACAAGAGACCAATAGCTTAGGCCAGAAATTGCGGCATAAGCTGCCACGGACACAGCAAAAGCAAAAGATACTGTTTTTATTAAAGCGACTCTCCCCATTAACAAACGACGTTTTAGTAATGCCGTGTTTATAATAGGTAAGTTAGAAAGGAATATTACACCGGCAAATGAAAGAGTAATATTTGTAATTCTAGAATCCTTGTAAATCCACCCCAGGACTGGGGCGAGCAACACTACAAAAACACACAAAAAACCGGCCAGCGTGAGATTAAACCAAAAGGCCTTATCGAACTGCTCACGACTTACAGTAGGTAGCCGAACGATTACATCTGCAACCCCAGCCTCTTGTATAGACAAGACTATTGCCACTGCTGCGGTTACAACAGCCACAACACCAAAGTCATCAGGTACCAACAAGCGAGATAGTAATGAAATAGAGGCAATATAGAGGATAAAAATCACAGCTTCAGCAACAACTGTTACAATACCTCCTCGAAACGTGCTACTCCGGAGATTTGAATTTTTTTCACTATTTCCAGCCAACAAGTCGAAGTCGGGCTTTATTTGTCCATTCTTTTTTTTATAACTCAACGTGCTCTCTCTAGGCATAAAGACTATAATTCAACAATACATTGAAAATCACACACATGACAACGATATTTCCGCAACCTCAACGAAGGGAACAATGCTCTTAAGAATGTAATAGTCGATCGACAACTTCAAGAACGGACTTTAAATCTCGTGCCCCAATGGCCTCAGGACCTTTTGTCTGCCAAGTATCGGCAAAATTGGTTATTTTCTGATAAGAATTGTCAAAAAAAACATGAGGCTTCCCCAACAAAACACAAAGAATATGCACATGCAGTCTATCGGTCACAATGACCCTTGCTGTTGAAAGCAGCCTCACTCCAATGGAATATCTAGACCAAAGTAGCATAGACCACGCCATATATTGAACTTTCTGCGTATTTGTCCTCCAAATTATAGGAGGCGGAACTATAGAAGCCAGATGCTCCAACGGGGTAAGTGATATTGGCAGATCTTTAACATCGGCCCAATCACCTTTTAAAACCTTCCAGTTTGAAATGTGTTTCTCTAATTGCTGAAAGAGTCCTCCATACTGCGACTCACTGTCCTGTCGAGAAAGTAATAAAATATCGCATTGAGAAGCTGAAGAGACCTTTGGAGTAAGCGCAAAAGCTGAATCAGGAACCAACTCGATAGAGGCAACACCACTATCAACTAAAATCTGTTGGCTTTGAATGTCACGTACCATCAAATGAAAGTCACCATGTTGGGCCAGAATTTCCATGGACTTTGCCATGGTAATGGAACTGTCAAAGTTAACAGATTGAGGAAGTTGATAAATTGTTGAATTAGGACAATTCTTTGCTATCCTTTCACGTAAACGTTGATGGGTCGGCCATATTGTCCCAAAATTCCCACCACCATGAATAAGGACGACGCCCCGTTCCTTGTCTATTAGCCTTAAAACCTTATCAGGAGGAACTGCTCCGATGTACTTATAATTTGGAGAATACTTTTTTAGCAGTTTAAATTGTCCAAGCGCAATCAGGCTATCTCCAATATTCAAATGGTTGGGTAAATCGACAAGAATTACAGAACGATCTGCTAGCCTGAGACATGAGTAGGTATCAACAAGTTTATCTCGTAACCTTTCTCTACTACTTGTTGTTGCTGAGTTTTTTGTACTCATTTCTTATACTGAAACATGTCAAAGGTTACATATGTTCTTCTAGATTAACTTCGAGAAACCCTTCGAAGGTAATGTTTTACAACTTTTCTCTACATCATCTAGTATTTTATAAGCTATACTTTTCAAATCATCCGGTTTCTCTGGATGCCACAAATGATATACTGTACCTTTCCGCGGCAGAAAGCCACACGATATACCACTATTGTTTAAACGCGCCATAAAATCCCAATCTTCAACACCATAGCCTTCAAAACTGCTGTCAAAACCATCAATAGTGAAAAAATCTGTTTTATAAGTAGCTATACAAAAGCCAGCCATACCCCGGAAATTTTGTGGAACACCTCCCGGTTGCCGATTACGCAGAGGAAAAAGATAACGCCATCCCGGAAGACGCTTTTGCATTGCCTGAAAGGCAAAAAAAAACCCTTGCAAGCTACTGCAAGTACATTTTCCTGACAAAAGTTCCGAAGAAATTCTTTCATCTAGCTTAACACGCCGCCCTCCGATAAACCAACCAGGGATCATATGTTTTCGAAGTGTCTTAAAAAAATCATTAGGCAACAAAATGTCATGATCTATAAACAGTAGTATTTCACCGTTTGCAAAGGAAACAGCATTGTTTCGAGATCTAGCCAGCCGGAACCCTTTATCTTCTTGCCACGCGCGAACTATACGAAACGGAGCAACTTCCTCCCACTTCTTTAAACGTTCCAAGGATTCAGGATTACTCGAACCATCATCAGCAAAAATTATCTCTACAAAAGGATCATTATTGTCAATAATACTTTGCACACAACAATCAAGTTGTTTCCCACAATTATATGTAGCCAAAATAACTGATATTTTCACACTATCCACTCTGTTTGCCAAAACAATTATTCTGTTGCACCACCAAAAGTGTTAACAACATTCACCCTTCGTCAACAAACCGGATAAATTGAGGATAAAATTTCTTTATAAAATCCATCGCATCCTGTTTCGCCTGATTGGTATTATCAGAACCCAATGGCACTGAAACCCGAACAAAAGCGTGCTGTTCCCCACGATCAGTAAGTTTATTATAGGCAACATTCGTTTTATTTTTAAATGCCTTCGTATTTGTATCATGATGGGCCTGAAACCAATACAAAACAAGTTCCTTTTGACCACCTAACGAGGTTATGATCTCATTGTAGTGAATAACGAATGGATCAATGTTGACACTTAAATTAGGCACTTGTTTTTCAATCACCCACCCCTGACTCGGGTAACAAATAAGCGGCGAGTGTGCAGCTGAGGCCTTATCGGCTGTATAATAATACCCGATATAAAGTGTTATTTTCCCATTTGGCCCCTGATAATCCGTAAACAAATAGTCATCCAACTGCAACAAACTGAGTACATTTTCTTCCATATCAACATGTCGAAGGGTCTTATATCCTTCAATGTGCTCAAAATATTGTTTTATTGGTGGTTTGCTGACATTTTCCGTAGCACTTCTGCTGTATATAAATACGCAGGTTACAGAGAATAACACACTCAATATCAATAATTTTCTGTTCATTTTTTTTCCCAAAGCTCCAGTACCTTATGGATAAACAATAACATAATGAGGGCAATGGCAAAAACCAGTAAGCCAGTTAAGGTATGGAGAAACCCTTCAGAAAGATCCAGCTGGAAGAAATAATAGAGGAGAATCATCGAGCTTACCCGAATGACATTCACAATAATTGCAATCGGTATACTGGTAAGGAGCAGAACAACTTTGGATACGTTCTTTTTCAGCATGAAATACCCCATAATCAAACTCAACGTCAGAAGAGTAATTATGGATCGCATTCCGCTGCATGCTTCTACAACTTCAAAGCTTTTCCCCGGTGCGTTCATGACATTTCCTTCGCGCAGAATGGGAACACCAAAGAGTTCAACCAGGATCTCACTCAACTGTGAGACTTTCAGTTGCAAAGGAAAGGTGAGCTTAATATAGAGCTGGTCCGGGACCGGGATAAGAACCAAAAGAAGCACTAAAGGCATAAAAAGTGTCTTTATTGATTGAATACCGAGAAGATAAATTAGAACGCCAATAATCGTGAAATAGAACGACAGAGAAATAAAGGTAGGTACTTGAGTCAGTAAAGCAAAAAGGTACCCAATGGTTGACAGAATAACAAGAAACAGACCAAGCATTGAATAGTGTGGCTTGTCCTCAAGCAGGGTCGCTCTTTTACCCCACACCATATATAAAAGAATAGGAAGAGTTAAAAATGCATGGCTATACTCTTCAGAATTCGCCCACTTTCCAACAAGGATCTGAAAGACCGGAAAATAAGCGGCAACAAAAAATACAAATGCCAGCAAACCCGAAAATAGTACCCTGGTATTAAAGTGTTCAGGTCGCATCAGGCAGCCCCTTTCGTTTTCAAAACAGCAACAGGTGTTTTCAGTAGTATCTTAAAATCCAGCCATAAAGACCAGTTTTCAATATATTCAAGATCAAGCTCAAGCCATTTATGGAAAGGCAGGTCACTTCGTCCTGAAATCTGCCAGATACAGGTAAGCCCAGGTTTTACACTGAAGCGCCTGCGTTGAATCCCTTTGTCGAACAAATCCACATCTCTGATGGACATGGGTCTGGGGCCAACCAGACTCATGTCTCCACGTAACACATTGAATAACTGAGGGAGTTCATCGATACTGGTTTTCCGTATAAAATGCCCTACCCTGGTGATACGGGGATCATTTTTCATTTTAAAAATTGGACCATCTGCTTCATTCAGGTGTTCTATTTCCTTTAGTTTTTCTTCAGCATCCACATACATTGAACGGAGTTTGAACATAGGAAAATATCGTTTTTTCAACCCTACACGTTGCTGGACAAAAAACATCGGTCCAGGCGAATCAATTTTTATAGCGATGCCAGCAACAGCCAGTATTGGCAGAACTACGGGCATTGCAAGCAGGGTAACTGAAAAATCAAAGACGCGTTTAAAGAGTAACTGTAAACTATCCTGGGCAACGGGCTCCAAGGTCAATAACGGTATTTGCCCCATCATGGTTAAAGACACTTTTGCCACATGGACATTAAACACATCGGCCATAAACCGTAACTTGATGCCTTCTTCCTCGCAGGCAAGGACAATTGGTTCTGCATCTTCCAGCATTGATCGTGGGATAGCAATTATCACCTCATCAATTACATGCTTTCTCAGACAGTCATCAATATTATCCAAAGATCCAATAACTTCCGCCCCATGTATGAATTGCCCAACACGTGTTGGATCTGGATCAAGGTAACCAACTATCTTAATCCCCCAGTCAGCTTGATGTTCAAGTACTTGGATTAAATCTTTTGCTCTTTCACCAGTGCCTATAATCAAAACCTTTAACGAATTTGCCCCGCTTGCAAGGGATATCAAAAAATATCTTCTGACAAATATACGGAGGACAACAAGGGAAAGAAACTCGACACCGGCAAAGGTTAAAATTACAATCCGGCTGATATATTGAACATTAAAGAAGAAGAGGAGTGTCAGAAGAATACCTATTGCAAGCGATACTCCCCGGAATACTGACCATGCATACTTAGTATTGCTTGTATACTTGGGAAGGTCATAGGCACCGAAATATGACAAAAACGAAACAACTAATACCAGTAAAAGCGGTAAGAGAAAGAGATGGGTGGACAGATTGATATCTGCATTCGGGTGCAGAAAATTCCTGATCTGAAACGAGAGTAAAAAAACCACAACGGATATAAGAACATCCATAAAAAAGACTGTTCTATCAAGTTCCATTGAACGATCATCATACATTGCCTATACGCTCCCTGCCTTACAGATCATTTCAAGCACTATCCCTTAATATCTCAACAATATAGTCTTAAAAGTCTTTTTCCTGAAGTGGAAGACGCTCTTCAATTCTTGTCAAACAGCGTAGGATTGAATCTATTTTTTTCACTACGTTTTGTGTTCGTACCTGTTGCGTAGGAACCAAACAAAATTGCCTGTTGAATATCAGGATCATTTTCCAGAAATTTTTTGATCCGTTCAAGCGATCTGCTGCTATTTTCTACCGAGTCCATAATAGGTAAATCCGGCGTCTGTTATTTGTTTAGGGGAGTAGACATTGCGTAAATCAACAAAGATTGAACCTTTCATTTTTGCCTTTAAATCAGCAAGATCAAGAGCACGATACTGATTCCATTCAGTGAACAGGACAACCACGTCCGCACCGTCACAGGCCTCGTAAGCGTTTTCAACGTAGATAAAATTGGGATACAGTTTCTTCGCTTCTTTCATAGCCTGTGGGTCATGGGCACGTATTATGGCACCCTTTTCGGCAAGTGGTGGCAGTATGGAGAGTGGCGGTGATTCACGTAAATCATCGGTTTCAGGCTTAAAGGCGAGTCCCAGTGCGGCAATGGTTTTTCCCGCTTCATTGCCACCCAGTGCGTCTCGGATTTTTTTGACCATTCTGGCCTTTTGGGCAGAGTTAATTTCAACGGCGGCTTCAACAGAACGTGCAGTCACTCCGTGTTCCTGAGCAATTCTCAGCAATGCCAGGGTATCCTTTGGAAAACAGGATCCACCATATCCTGGCCCCGGATGAAGAAATTTACTGCCTATTCTTCCATCAAGTCCTACACCTTTTGCCAGATCTACGACATCGGCATCGACTTCTTCACAAAGAGTGGCCATTTCATTAATAAAAGAAATTTTCATGGCCAGAAATGCATTGGCTGCGTATTTGATAAGTTCCGCGGATTCAAGTCCTGTAAAAACAAATGGTGTGGAAAGGAGAAAAAGTGGATTATACACTTCTCTCATTATTTCACGGGCTTTTGCAGAATCTGTTCCAACAACTACCCTGTCAGGTCTCATAAAATCATTGATTGCCGCACCTTCACGCAAAAATTCCGGATTCGAAGCCACATCAAAATCAGCCTCCGGATTTTCCTCGCGAATGATGCGCTGCACCTGCCTCGCTGTCCCAACCGGCACGGTACTCTTATCAACAACCACCGTATAGTCTGTCAGATGCTTTGCAATATCCTTTGCAGCCGCATAAATATAAGTCAAATCAGCATAGCCATCCCCTCTTCTTGAGGATGGGGTACCAACAGCTACAAAGACAGCCTGTGCTGAAGGCACACAGTCGGCCATATCTGAAGAAAAGCGTAATCTCTTATCCTTAACATTTTTAGCGACAAGAACATCCAGACCCGGTTCATAGATTGGGATCTCACCATTTTTGAGCCGTTCAATTTTACCAAGATCCAAATCCATGCAGGTTACACGGTGACCAAATTCAGCAAGACATGCACCCGTTACCAGGCCAACATAGCCTGTTCCAATCATTGTAATATTCATATAAAATCGGCTTCCTGTTTAAAAAATCGGTTTTGAGTTTGAAGTTTTCGATTTGCGAAAAAAAAATAATCTCATTGCTTCCCGCAGCATATCATACTGATAATATGAAAACAAAGCGATTATACACCCTTTGCTTACTGAATAACAGTATATCCTTGTGCTGACAATTTGCCAGTCAATTCACTTTGTGCTGCTTTTTCTCCGTGGACAAGCCTGATTGCACCGGGTTTAGCAGGCATAGCGGCCACCCAGTCGAGAAGTCCCTGTTGATCGGCATGGGCAGAATAGCCAGTAAGTTTGTGAACCTTAGCCTTGACGGTTACTTTCTGTTGTTTCAGACGAACGTAGCCATGGTTATCTGCATACTGGAGGATGTCACGACCTGGGGTCCCTCTACCCTGGTATCCGATAAAAAGAATATCATTTTCTTTTTCAGCAAGCCCTGTGAGAAGATGGTCAACTATACGGCCTCCTGTGCACATTCCGCTTCCAGCAATAATAACAGCTGGACCGGGGTAATCCATAATCTGCTGATGTTCCCTAAAGTGTTTTACACTGAACAGGTTTTTGAAATCAAAGGGATGGTCATGGTCTGTCAGTAAAGACTTTGCCTCTTCGTCCCAAAACTCTGAGAGTTCATTGTAGGTTTCAGTGATCTCTAGCGCCAGTGGAGAATCCACAAAAAACGGAACCGGTGCTTTTCCCTGCCCCTTTTTATGGAGCTCTGGAAAATGCTTATTCCATTTTTTGTCGCTGAAAAGTCTATCCAGATCATAGAGTAGTTCCTGGGTACGTCCCAAAGCAAAGGCAGGAATAAAGACCTTCCCCTTATCGGCAAGGCTTTTTACCAGGATAGTCCCCAGATGCTCCAGGCGCTGACTACGATTTTCATGGAGTCGATCTCCATAGGTGGATTCCAAGATAAGCAGATCGCAGCCAGGTGGGGGATCCGGGTCTGGCAAAAGTGGCGTATTATAATTTCCAAGATCACCTGAAAAAACCACCGACCAGATACTGTCCTGTGGCATGGAAATCTGTATGTATATAAAACTTGAACCAAGAATATGTCCGGCCTGGCCCAGGGTGAATTGAATTCCTTTTTTCAGGTTGAAACTTTGACCATATTCAAAACCCCACGACAAATCCTCAATGCTTGTTAACAATCTTGTTTTCTGGGCCGTGCTGTATTCTGTAAACGAGAGTGCATCTCTAAGCAGAGGCAATAGCAGAGCTTTTGTTGCATGAGTACAGATAATCTCTCCCCGGAAGCCGGCTGTTATCAACTCTGGTAAACGACCAATATGATCAATATGGGCGTGAGTAAGAAAAAGATAATCTATATCGCTGGGATGGATTGGCCATTCCGTTAACGATTTAACATTGTCGTAGCCCTGAGCTGTACCGCAATCCACAAGAATTTTCACATCATCGGCTACAAGTAAATGACATGAACCTGTTACACTATCTTTTCCGCCCAGATGAATGAGGACCGGTTTTAGGTTTGCGGTTTGTGGTGTGCGGGAAGACATGAGGGGGCCGGTTTGCGGGAGAGTGATAGTATCGGAACTCTTTACAAGGTACCTGAAATCAGGAAAAACCATTAGGATTTTGTGACTGCCAGCGCCATGTATCTTCACACATTTCATCCAGGCCCCTGATGGCCATCCAGCCCAATTCCTTTGCAGCAAGCCCCGGATCAGCAAAACATCTGGCGATATCTCCTGCCCTGCGCTTTACTATTTTATAGGCAATATCTACTCCCGATGCACGTTCAAAGGCCTTAACCATATCAAGAACGGAATAACCATGGCCCGTTCCAAGATTATAGATCACCACACCAGGTTGAGTTTTTAATTTTTCAAGGGCACTTAAATGGCCAAGGGCCAGATCAACCACATGGATATAATCTCTCACACCTGTACCATCCGGTGTTGGGTAATCATCTCCAAAAACTGATAGTTCCTGCAGTTTTCCAACTGCTACCTGAGCGATATAGGGCATCAGGTTATTTGGTATCCCATTTGGATCCTCTCCTATCATGCCGCTCTCGTGGGCGCCAATAGGATTAAAATATCGGAGCAGTGCCACATTCCACCCTTGATCCGCCCTATGCAAATCCCTGAGAATATTTTCGGCTATGAGCTTGGTGCACCCGTAGGGATTAGTGCAGGAGAGTGGGAAGTCCTCTGTAATAGGAACAGTAGCAGGATCACCATAGACAGTAGCGGAAGAACTGAAAACAATATTTTTAACATTGTGCTCAGCCATGACACGAGTAAGATTGAGCGTACCAACAATATTATTTTCATAATAGCGTTGCGGTTGCTCTACTGATTCGCCAACAGCCTTGAGCCCTGCAAAATGGATTACCGATTCAATATCAGGACAGGAGGCAAATACATTTTTTACAGCGTTTAGATCCAACAGATCTGCTTCAAAGAACTGTACTTTTTTCCCGGTTAACTCTTCAACTCTTCTCAGTCCTATTAAATTGGAGTTAGACAAATTATCAAGGACAACAACCTGATTTCCTGACTTTAACAGTTCAAGACAGGTATGACTTCCGATATATCCTGATCCACCGGTTACAAGAACATTCATTGATCAGCATTCCTTAAATTTCTGAGACTTTGTTTAGATACAAAAATGTGTTTTCACGGACACATAATAGTAAAAACAATTATATACACAACTTATTCTATACATAATTGAAGAGCAATACATTTCTGGTGAGTTAAAAAGACGAATACTTTCAACGGCCCCCCCCCACAACCACTTCAAAAAACGAAGTCAAATTATACCATGGTAAATCTTCAGTAGAAGTGATAAAATTCACAAATCAATTATCCAATATATTTCTATATTCTCAGGTGGTTCCCATGAATCTGGTATTTCAGACTATAAAATTACAAAGATTCCTATACACAATATGTTTTGTCTTTCTTTTTTCCCTGTCTCTGATTGCAGCGAACGCAAATGCATCCACTCAAAACAATGAGGTTATCATTGACAATGGAGACCTTCTGTATGTCGTTATTCCAAAAGAGATTACCAGTGAGTTCAGTCCAACTGAAAAAAACTACTTTAAAGAGAAGGTGGAGGTTGACAGACATGGCTTTATTTTTCTACCAAGCCAGGGAAATATAAAGATTTCCGGTCACACCACGAAACAAATTAGTGATATACTGACAAACAATCTTCCTAAATATCTCTCTAAAAGTGACAGGGCCTCGGTCAATCTCATAGAAAAAAGACACTATGTTCAAATCCTTGGCAATGTGTCAGCTCCCGGATGGTACAACATCCCGGAATCTGCAAATATCCAGACAATTCTCAGTCAGGCAGGGGGAGCTTCGGAGAACGCAGACCTTTCAAAGGTAAGCATATCGAGAATAGAGGATGGCAAACACCAGAAAATTACTGCTGATATCCAACAGTACCTGTTGAAGGGTGACCCTCTGATTTTACCGCCACTCCATGAGAATGACACTGTCTTTGTTCCTCTCTTTGACACAATAGCTGATACCGGTAAGTCAGTCAGTGATACATCAAAGGTACGGATTTTTGGAGCTGTAAACAATCCCGGTATTTACCCGGCACCTGAGGGAATGAGTTTTCTTGATCTTTTGATTACGGCCCATGGTGAAACAGTAAGTGCAGATTTAACAAACATAAAAATCATTCGAGCAGGTGGAGGCAAAGACACCTTCAATATGCAGGCATTGCTTGATAGTGATGGCTCGATGGAATCATCCGCCTTTCCAATTATTAAAGGTGGCGATATCGTGCATGTTCCGAGGAAAGTTCTTGTCACAAATGATGGCCGTAACAATTCCCTGGCGGTTCAGCAAACCATTACAATTACAGGACCTGGAAGTAGCAATCGTGGCCTGCGCGCCTTTACATCACCAATGACTCCCCTTGAGGCCATTTCCCAGGCAGGTGGAGTGAGTGATTTTGCCGATACAAACGATATGTTCATCATCCGCAGAGTAGATGGAAAACAGCAAAATCTACCATATAATTACGACAAGGCCCTGGAAGGGAAAGAACCTGATGTGGATTTTCAACTGCAAGCTGGTGATATTATATATATACCGTAACCCTCATTATCCTTTATTTTCAGAACAGCAATTATTGTTCAATCTCACTCATCCACTGCTCAACCTGCTTTTGGTCAGCAGTGGACAGCTTCATGGATTTAGCAGTATCAAAGGCCTTCTTAGCCGCCTCAGGTTCTTCTTTCTTCAAATACACTGCGCCGAGATGCATATGAGCCGGGCCATACTGGCCATCTTTCTCAACTGCTTGCTCAACATACTTTTTGGCCATAAGAAGCGAGCCCTGCTGGTAATACACCCAGCCTAACGCATCTGCAACGTGTGGATTTCCCGGTTGAGCATCATAGGCCTGCTGCGCAAGTTCGAGAGCTTTGGTGATATTCCTGTTTTGGTCAGCATAGAGAATTGCAAGGTGAGCGGCAGCGTCACTGTTAAATCCTTCCGAATCAAGAATCTCTTCAAAAAGAAGTATTGCCTGGGCAACATTACCACTTTCTTTCTCAGCCATTGCCTTTTCGAATTTTATTTTCGACTCACCTAATTTCCCAAGGGCTTCCTTCGCTACTTCAAGCTCTGCCCCCTGAATACCTTTTTGAATGGCATCCGCTAACAGTTCTTCAGCCTCCTGAATGTTTCCCTGACCAAATTGAAGCATTCCCATATGGAACATAATCGTTGGATTGTCAGGTTTTGCATCCATTGCCGTTTGTAGATAGGGTTCTGCCTGGGAATATGCCTGTTTTTTTACATAAATCCAGCCAAGGGTATCCGCGACATCGGGGTTTTCCGGGAGTTCTTTGGATACTGCACTGGCAAGTTCAAGGGCACGATCAAGTTTGCCGCCTTCTGCGGTATACAAAAAGGCAAGATTGTTCATGGCAGGTAAAAAATCAGCCTTCTGCTCCAACACCTTTTCATAACTGGCTATGGCCTCTGACTGATTTCCACTTTTCAAATAGTAATCCGCAAGTTTCATCATGATCCCAATATCATCTGGAACACGTTCAAGAGCTTTTTTATAGTAATGGACTGCTTTCTTACCATCTTTTTTTGCAAGATATAATTCGGCAAGCATTACAATGGGGGCAACCTCTTTTCCATTATCTGCCACCGGTGAGAGAACATTCTCAGCCAGATCAAGATAGCCCTGAGAAATATAAATCTTCGCTTTTATTATAGTAGCCGGACTGTTCTCAGGAAACTTTGCTAAAAAGGCATCAGCAATCTGCATTGCCTTTTCATATTTCTTTTGCAGCACATTAATGCCGACAATTCTATTTAAAACCTGGACACTCTCTGGCTTTTCTTCCTCAAGTGCTTCATAGATAGGCAGGGCCTTATCATACTCCTGGGTAAAGAAATAAATTTCAGCCAAACGAAATTTATGCCAGATTATTTCCGGCTCCTTCTCAACAAGTAATTGTGCATCAGCAAGAGCTTCCTCCGGTTTCCCCATTTTCAGAAGCAGTGAAATACGCATTGCTCTGGCCTTATTATCCCCAACCTGCTGTGCTATCACCTTGTCAATTTCATCAAGGCTTGCCTGAAAATCGCCCTTCTTAGCGTACAATTCCGCAAGTGCCATTCGTGCCTTCACGAGATTAGGATCTTTCTTCAGTGCCTCACTGATCTCAGTAATCGAGATATCCTGGGACTCTTCCATAAAAGTCAATCCGTACAAAAACTGGTTCTCTGCCGCATCCGGGGCAAGCTCCTTTGCCTTGGAAAATTGTTCACGGGCTTCAACAATATCTTTTTCCTGCATCATCATAAGGCCCTTCAGGAAATGACCACGGGCATCACCACTGTTTTCTTTCAAAAGCGCATCAACTGAACTTCTTGCCTGATCAAATTCACCCTGTGCCAGAAACAGCTCAACGACTTTTGATTTGAGACCCTTTTTACTTCCATCTTCTGCAATAATGATCTCCAGAATTTCCTGTGCTTCCTTATATTTTTTTAGAAATGAATAGTAATCAACCAGGATCATTTGATTAATCTGACGTGTCACCTCGGTTGCAGACTCGACGGCTTTCTGAAAATATTTCAACGCAGTCTCACTATCACCCTGACGATGAAGAATCATAGCATGTAATCTAAAGAGTCCGGAATCATTGACACCAGCATTTTCTGCTTCGAGAAGAATATCCTTCGCAGGATCAGGCTGATTCTTCTGCAATGATAATTGTGCAAGCAACGAGTAGGGCTTTGGATTCTCAGGATTTTTTTCCTTAAGAGCTTCAAGGCTTAAAAGCGCCAGATCATAGCGCTCAAGCTTTATATACATTTGAGCCAGGGAAATCTGCAATTCAAGATCATCTGGATTTTCATTGGCCAGAGATTCAAGCATAGAACGGCCTTCTTCAATATCACCCTTGGTGACAAGAATTTTGGCTAAATTGACACGGGCGGGAAGACTTTCAGGGTATTTCTCGCCTGCTACTCTCAGAATTGCCACGGCCTCATCAAGCTTCTTTAAATAGGCCAACGAGTTACCAAGGATCAGGTACACATCCTCATCATCACCATTCAGTTCAATGTATTGCTCACAATTTTTCACCACCTGCTCAAGGGCACGATTCTCCACAAGAAGGAATATCAATTCCTTGCGTGCCTCTGCCATATTTGAATCCTGCTGAAGAGCAAGGCTTAACTGGCCAAAGGCGAGTTTTGCATCTCCTTTTTTGTGGTATATTTGACCAAGCTTGTAGTGAGCCAAAGCCATTTCCGGTTCTTTCTGCAATGCCTTTTTAAACCAGATGATAGCCTCATCAGCTTTTTCAGCATCCATGGCTGCAACTCCCTGCTGATACAGTTCATTGGCATTCTCGCCGGAGCAGCCACCCAGTATCAATAGCAAACCGAAAAGTGCCAGCAAACGAAGAAACGATTGTCTTGTATAAAGCATGAGATCCACCTGGTCCTGTATTGTCCTGAAAAAAAGCTACAGAATTCGTAACATAATATTTTTATTGATTATAATGAACTATCAGAAATGGTCTCAAAAGGCAAACACTAACTCTTTGTTTGCAGTTGAAACTCCATGCCATGTATGACGATAAAGCTTGGGGAGATTTTATAATTATTTATCTCCTGTTGTTTTTTCTTTTTCCAGGGTCTTCTTGATCCATCCCAACCGAATATGGTACTGATGACCACCATCAATCCACTTCTCACAGGTTTCTTCCGTGGTCTTCACAGGATACGGATTTACAGTCTTATCCACTCGACACACACCGGAATAGGGATCCTCGAGCCTGAATTTACGACAACTGAGGCATATTCGTTTTTGTATATATATCATTTTTTACTCCAGTAGAATCCTGTCTATTTGAGCAGGTTTGGCACAACCTAGAAAGTGTATGTGTTACAAGGAAAACCATCGAAGACAATCCATATAGGGGCCGGAATCCCGATAACTCTCTAGGGAGTTCATATCAACAACGGTTGGAGAAAAACCATATTTGCGAAGAGAACTGACGAAAACATTTCTTGAATCAAGGCAAATAGTATCATCACAGGATGCATAGCAATTATAGATAATCCCTTTCACTTCTATCCCTCTTCTCTTTGCCAGTTCCAGAGCTGAAAGGGTGTGATTTATAGACCCCAGCCTTGGACTTGACACTAAAATCATTGGATAATGCTGTTCTTGAAGGTAATCGAGGAATGTCATATCTCTGGTAAGTGGAACCATCAGTCCTCCCGCCCCCTCAAGCAGTACATGCTCATAACTTGCAGCTAAAGTCTTTGTCGCAACCGTGATTTTTTCCAGATCAATCTGGGTGTCTTCCAGCTCAGCAGCAAGATGTGGAGAACAGGGTTTACTGAAAACATAGGGACAGGTGAGTCCACTTATGTCTTCCGGGTACAGGGCAACCCCCATCAGTTCCCGATGTTTCTGAATATCTTCAGCAATACCGGTGCACCCAGTCTGGGCAATCTTCTGGGTTACCACAGAACAGCCCTGAGACAAAAGAATCTTTGCCATTAGACCGGTGGCAATGGTCTTCCCGATATCGGTGTCGATCCCACTTATGCACGTTACCGGAGACATCAGCGTTTTCTTGCCACAAAGCAGGATGAAGCATAACTGACGGGTAACCCTTTATCACTTCCAAACTCTGTCATATAATGTTCCTCAAACATTTTGAGTGTTTCCCTGTTCCACTGGTACTCACTCACCCCGCCGACACCGGTGGCACGAATATGATTTAATATTTCCAGAACTGAAGGAAAAAAGAGTTGTTCCTCATGGTTTTCAAATGACTCTACGACAAAATTCTGTTCAAGAAGAGCACGGACGTCATTATCGGAGTGGTATTGCAGTTTTACGGAAGTAAGGCTGGAAAATTCCGATAATGTTCCAGGGCCAAACATTGAAAAGGCGAGATATGATCCAGATTTCAATACACCACTTAATCGTGTAATAAATGCAGGAAGGTCGCTCAACCACTGAAAGGTCGCTCCGGAAATAACAAGGGAAAGGTCAAGCGGCAGTGCCAGGGTTTCAATATCACCAAAACAGGATACAAACTGAGGCGATTCAAACTTTGTGAGTCGCTTTAAGACCACCTCTTCAAAATCAGAAACCAGGTCGTTCAAGTAAAGTGTTTTTAAAGGCTTTTCAGCACAAAGTTGTTCGCTGAGACCTCCAGTACAACACCCCACCTCAAGTACTCGGCGAAAAGCCGTGTCCGGCAGCAGAGAAACGCTTTGAAGCAATCGTCCGACAAGGTTCTTCTGGACAACAGCTGCATCATCGTAGGTCAGAAGACTGCGACGAAAACACCGTGCTATTCTTTCTTTATCAAGCTGAAAAACCATGCCACTCCAAATTCTTAGTACAAGCCGTCAACAATTTCATCCCAACTGCCATAACCATAAAACAGAAAATGGGATCCGTCGACCCGGCGTACTCTTTTTTCGGGCCAGTAATTGAGCTGGTTTTGTGTTGGCATTACAAGATCGTGTTCTGAAACGAGGGCACAATCATAAATGGATTCCTCCCCCTGGCAATGGCAGGCATTTTTCAGCAAGGCTCCAAGCTCACATCGCTGATCCTCCACACTGCGCAGGGGTTGATTTTCCAGAAAACGACTGTACAGAAGCCGATCTCTGCACATCCGGTAGTAGAATTTCAAGCGCTGTTTTTCATTCAGGTTATCAAGTGTTCCCCGGACAACAGCCTCCGCAATCCCGAACTGATCATCTATTGGACAAGGAGTACCATTAATGGCTAGTGCCACTCGTAAGTTTTTCTTGAATGGCTGAAAGAGCCGTTGTCCTGCCCATACCCCCATGGACCAGGCAATAAGAACAATATCTTCGTATTGGCCCATCAGCCCATGGAGATCCTGATCAGTACGAAGATCAGCATAATTGTAAAACATGAGGATATTCCATCGATCACTCGTAAGTGGGATAAAGGGACGCTCATCCATTCCCCAGCCATTACAAAAACAAATCAGCCTGTTAGATTCTCTTTGATGGAGCCATTTACTTTTCACGGCGTGCACCTTGCGCCATTGCAGCGAGCTGTTCCGGGAGTGTCTGCAAATCCTGCCATTCCATATTTGCACAGATGGAAAAACGAAACCGTGCTGTCCCCTCGGGCACGGTGGGAGGCCGCACCGGAAGAACAAGGTAACCAAGTTCCTGCATTTTTTTAGCCTGTTCAAGGGCTAGACTGTCTTCCCCTATCAGAACAGGGACAATATTGGTGCTGCCACCTGTTGCTATTCCTTTCTCCTGCAAACCAAGACGTAACTGCTGTGCTATCCGTTGCAGGTGCTTTCTCTCTTTAGACATTGCCTGCATATGCCGGAAGACAAAAAGGTTCCAATTGAGAGTCACGGGGGGCAGCCCGGTTGTGAAGATAAAAGATCTGCTATGATTCACTAAATAATCGCGTGTTTCTTTAGAGCAGCAGATAAAGGCACCAATGGAGGCAAGTGCCTTGCCAAAGGTTCCCACCAAAAAATCAATATCGGAAAGAACTCCTCTTTCCTCTGCCTTGCCCAGGCCATTCTCGCCATAGACACCAACAGCGTGTGCCTCATCCAGATAGATTTTAACATCAAATTCATGCTTCAGCTCAAGCAAACGTTCAAGGTCAGCCTCATCTCCATCCATACTAAAAACAGACTCGGAGACAAGTACCACCTGATCATACTGTTTACGGTATCTGGAAAGCAGACCATGCAGCTGCTTATAGTCTCCATGACGAAAACGTTTATGGTCAGCACGGCTGAGCTGTAATCCATCGTGGATAGAGGCGTGGTTCAACTTGTCTGATAGAATCAGGTCTCCCTTACCAAACAGTGCGGGAAGAATACCAATATTTGCATGATAGCCGGAATTGAACAACAGGGCGGCCTCGGTTCCGTATGCACCTGCGAGTTCCTTTTCAAGACGATGCGCAAGCAGGAAATCGCCGGTTAGCAAACGGGAAGAGGCTGCAGCAAGTGCGAAGTTTTCACCATCTCCGTGATCCAATCTCTGATAAAAACGTCTTCGCAGTTCTTTGTCCTGGCCGAGCCCCAGATAATCATTAGAACTCAGATTGAGAAGAGTCCGCTCCTGGTAATTCACCCGACCAGCGCCACAACGCTGCAGTGGAGTCAACTCCCGCAGACGTCCCTTTGCCTCAAGGTCCTGAAGCTTTTGCCCGTATCGCGACATCAGTTGTTCTGCTCCTCTTCAAGTACTTCACAGATCGCAGTGGTCAAGATGTCAAGGTCTGCCCTTTCCATGCAGTAGGGAGGCATCACATACACCAGACGGCCAAAGGGGCGCACCCACACACCCTTCTCAACAAAGGCTGCCTGAATATGCTCCATATTCACGGGATTATTCATCTCAACCACACCGATTCCGCCGAGCACACGGACATCCGTGACGCTCTCAAGTGTACTGCAGGGAGAGAGCCCATGACCTAAGCCACTTTCAAGGGCCTTGATTTGTTCCTGCCAGCCTGATTCAAGCAGCAGATTCACAGAGACATTTGCCACGGCACAGGCCAAAGGGTTTGCCATAAAGGTCGGACCATGCATAAATACCCCGGGATCACCACCTGATATCACGTCCCCCACTTCCCTGGTGGTCAAAACTGCAGCCAAAGTCATATATCCACCAGTGAGTGCCTTGCCAAGACAAAGAATGTCGGGAGTGATATCTGCATGCTCACAGGCAAAAAGCTTTCCAGTGCGGCCAAAACCAGTTGCGATCTCATCTGCAATAAGCAAAACATCATAACGATCACAAAGCTCTCGAACCCTTTTCAGGTATTGCGGGTGATAAAAACGCATACCACCAGCGCCCTGAACAATGGGTTCAAGAATAACTGCGCAGAGCGATTCATGGTGTTCAGCAATGAGTTGTTCAAACGATCCGACATCCTCTGAATCCCAGTCGTCGTGGAAGCGACACTGGGGTTTATCTGCAAAAAGATACTCGGGCAAAACACCTTCAAAGATATGATGCATTCCATTCACCGGATCACAGACGGACATACAGTGAAAGACGTCGCCATGATACCCGGAACGAATAGTGAGAAATCGCTTTTTGGCGGCTTTCCCCTGTGCATGAAAATATTGAATGGCCATCTTCATGGCAACTTCCACGGCAACCGACCCGGAGTCTGCAAAAAAGACAAGATCGAGTGGATCAGGAGTAATTTCGACGAGGGTACGGGCAAGATTAACGGCAGGTTCATGGGTTAGTCCACCAAACATCACGTGAGACAGTTTCCCGGCCTGTTCCTGCAGAGCAGCAGTGAGGAGCGGATGGTTATAGCCATGAATCACAGACCACCAGGAGGCCATCCCGTCGATCAGTTCCCGGCCATCGCTCAAACGAATGCGGACACCTGAGGCCGATTCCACGGCATACATGGGAAGTGGATTGCTTATTGAAGAATAGGGATGCCAGAGATGTTGCCTGTCATAGGCAAGGAGTTCATCAACAGTCATTACTGTTTTCCAGACAGATCAAAACCAAGTTTTATAAATTCCTCAATATCTTCAGTAACTCCAGCTCCGGCTGTGGTAAGATAATCACCGACAATCGCTCCGTTTGCTCCTGCTGCAAACAACCTGTACTGATCATGGCCGAACCGTCCACGACCACCTGCAATACGGATCACTGCATGAGGATTTACAAAACGGAAAAGAGCCACACAACGCAGGACATCCTCAAGGGAGATCGCTTCGATATGGGCGAGAGGAGTTGATGCTATAGGACTGAGAATATTGACGGGAATGGAAAGAACACCAAGGCCCCGTAACTCGAAGGCAAGCTGTAAACGATGCTCCAGTGTTTCACCCATGCCAATTATACCACCGGAACAAAGGTCCATCCCCGCATCTCTGGCAATTTTCAGTGTTTCCACCTTTTCTTCCCAGGTATGGGTAGTACAGATAGAAGGAAAGAAATCGCGACAGCTCTCAAGATTGCAGTGATATCGGCCAACCCCGAAAGAGACCAACTGCCGAGCACTCTCTTTTGTGAGAAAACCCATGGAGGCGCAAAAGCGGAGAGTTGTCTTCTCAGCCATGGCATCATATAAACTTCCCATACCCTCTATTTGAGACGGATTCAAACTTCGACCAGCCGTAACCAGGGATAAACGGTTGACACCATAAGCATCATTTTCCCTGGCCTGTGCTATGGCAGTCCGGGAATCAATCTGATCATAGCTTTTGATATTCGTAGTATGATGGATGGACTGAGCACAATAGCGACAGTCTTCGGAACATTTCCCTGAACGGGCATTAATAATAGAACAGAGATCAAAACTGTTTCCGTGAACATCATGACAGAGTTCTACTGCAGCATCACATAAATCTGCTAAACTGGCCTTCTGAGCAAGCTCCATGGCCTGGTTAAAATCAAGCTCGCCACCTTCTCGTATTATTTTTATGCAGCGCTCTATCATTTCATATCACAACAGGAGGTAATTCACGACGCAGAGAAATATTCTAACGGCCTTTCGTGCGACCAACACCTAAGCAAGCTTATCCATACATTTGGCAAGTCCCTCAGGAGTATCAAACTGCAAGGCCTGGTATTTGTATCCTTGAGGAGCAATCTTCCGCATCATCCCCTTCAGCACGGTTTTAGGGCCAACTTCAATAAAGGTATCCACACCTTCATTAATCATGGTGGTAATTGTTTCAAACCAGCGGACACGTGATGCTATCTGGCTGGCCATCATCTTCTTTATCTTCACGGTATCCCGCTCACCACCTGCTGAGACATTAAAATAAACGGGAGTTGCAGGTACCTTAAATTCAACTCCATCCATAAAATCTGCAAAATCAGGAACGGCATTGGCAACCAGGGGACTGTGATTGGCTACACTTACAGCAAGAGGAATAACCCTGGCACCATCCTCCGTTGCAACTGCTGAGACGGCATCAAGACCAGGAATAGAGCCGGAAATCACAACCTGCAGCTCCGTATTATGATTTGCTGCAGTGACGATACCGGCATCACTGCAATCTGCGATGATTGCCTCGATTTCATCAATATTTTTCCCAATGACTGCTCGCATACCACCGGGATTTAATTGCCCTTCACGTTCCATCAGAGCACCACGTTTAATAACCAGTCGTATGGTATCTTCAACAGAAAGAACACCTGCAGCACAAAGGGCCGAGTATTCACCCAGGCTGTGTCCGGCAAAACAGGTAGCTGAAAACTTGTCTCCCCACGCCTTTTTCAGAGCCTGATAGCAGATCAGGTTTGTAACGGTGATGGCTGGCTGTAGATGGACTGCCCTGGTAAGTTCCTCCATGGGGCCCTCCTGAATGAGGCTCTCCAACGGAAAATCACAGACGGATGCCGCCATTTCCATAATGGCTCGACAATCACTGTCTGAATCAATAAACTCACGTCCCATTCCTAAAAACTGTGATCCCTGACCGGGAAAGAGTACTGCTATTTTCATGTAATCTTTTATTCCTATACCTGTATTTGTTTCTTCTGCCGTTCTTCGAGAAAATTCGCCAGTAGAAAAAGAGCCACACCCACACAAATTGCGGAATCAGCCACATTAAACGCAGGCCAGTGATGGCCTGCCACATAAAAATCAAGAAAATCAACCACTGCCCCCAGGCGAATGCGGTCAATAGCGTTCCCAATGGCCCCCCCGGCAATAAGAGCAAGAGCGGGACCATAGAAACGATGGTCGTTTCGCATTCGAAACCAGGCAATCACTATCAACACAAGGGCAACACTTACGAGAATCAGAAAAAAATAATGCCGCCAGACGGAAGTCACTCCTGCCAGAAAGCCGAAGGCTGCACCTTTATTGGTAAGATAGGTGAGACTGAAAAAACCAGGAATGACATCGAGCGATTCATACAACTGAAAGCTCTTAACCACCCAGACTTTTGTCAATTGATCAAACCCAACCACCAGAAGTAGGAGAAATATGGAGAAAAACAATTCCTGCTACTCCTTGATGTCCATGGCAAGCACAACATCCAGACAACGTTTACAGAGTTGCGGGTGATCGGAATTGCTGCCTACAAAACTGTCACGGGTCCAGCAGCGTTCACATTTTTCGCCACTTGCCGCACGAACAGCGACAGCGAGCTCTGGAATTTCCTCACTGACCATAAAATCAAGATCAGTAACAGCACTCTTATCTTCACAACGGGTAAGCACCGAAATAATGCAGACATCCTTCACCTGCTCCCATTCCTGCTCGATAAAAGTTGCCCAATCACCGGTCACCTCAATCAAGACTTCAGCTTCAAGCGGATGGCCGATACGTTTTTCGCGACGCGCTGCTTCCAGAGACTTGGTAATTGCAGAACGAACCTGAATCAGTTTGTTCCATCGTTTTTCCTGACTGACATCAAGACGCTCAGGAGCTGCGGAAGGAAATTCGGTAAAAAAGATACTTTTTTCCAAAGGTGAATTGTCATCCAGATTCTTAAAATGCTCCCAGGCCTCGGTGGTGGTGAAAGTCAGTACCGGACTCATGAGTTGCAATAACCCTTCCAGAACCTCGTACAATACCGTCTGAGCCGAGCGACGCAGATGTGAATCAGTTCCAGAACAGTAGAGCCTGTCTTTTAGGATATCAAGATAGAAGGCACTCATGGTGGTTCCGCAGAAATAATTCAGAGCCTGATGGATAGGATGAAATTCATACTTCTCGTAGGCAGTGGTCACCTTAGCTCGCAGTGCTTCAAAACGGCCAAGTGCCCAGCGATCAATCTCTTCCATCTTCTCAAATGGCACGGCATGAAGAGAAGGATCAAAATCCGTTACATTCCCAAGCATATAACGGATGGTATTACGAATTTTTCGATAACTGTCCGCGACCTGTTTAAGGATTTCATCGGAAACCTTCACATCATCGCGATAATCTTCACTTGAGACCCAGAGACGCAGGATCTCGGCGCCAAATGTTTTTATAACCTCACCGGGAGCAACCACATTACCAATGGATTTTGACATCTTCTTTCCCTGACCATCGACCACATAGCCATGGGTCAAAACGCCCTTAAACGGTGCCTGACCACGGGTTCCGACGGAGGTGAGCAGAGAGCTCTGAAACCAGCCTCGATGCTGATCACTGCCTTCCAGATAGAGATCAGCCGGATATCGTAACTCTGGACGCGCCTCTACAACGGCTGCATGGGAAGATCCTGAATCAAACCAGACATCAAGAATATCTTCCTCTTTCTCAAAATCACTGGCTCCGCATGAAGCGCAACAGAAGCCCTCTTCAAGAAAGTCAGAGAGCTCATGGCTGAACCAGGCATCAGCCCCTTCTTTTCGAAAGAGTTCATCGATGCGTGCAACCAGAGCCTCACTTTTGACAACTTCACCACAGCTCTTACAGCTGACAACCGTTATGGGAACGCCCCATGTACGCTGACGGGACAGGCACCAGTCAGGACGATTTTCCACCATGGAGTGGATACGATTCATCCCCCAGGATGGAGTCCAGACAACGTTTTCTATTTCTTTCAAAGCCTTTTTCCGAAGATCATTGATCTCCATCGAAATAAACCACTGGGGGGTTGCCCGGTACATAACCGGTTTTTTACAGCGCCAACAGTGTGGATAACTATGATGCAGGGAAGATTCATGAAGCAGAACACCGCTTACTGTCATATCTGCATTAATAACTTTATTCACTGCAGGAATCTGCTGACCGGCATATTTTCCAGCCTCATCGGTATAGCGCCCTTCACTGTCAACGGGAGACAGCACTTCAAGGTCATAGCGCAGCCCTGTCAAATAATCGTCAGCACCATGTCCCGGAGCGGTATGTACACAACCTGTTCCAGCTTCAAGAGTGACATAATTGGCCAGTACCATCAAGGAATCACGATCCATAAAGGGGTGACGGCATTTTCGTTTTTCAAGCCCCTGGGCAGAAAATGTGGAGACAATTGAATACTCACCAACAGCCATCTCCTCCATTACACCTTCAACCAACTCTTTGGCCATGATCAATATTTCATCGCCTGTTTTTACTGCGGCATATTCAAAATCCGGATGAAATGCCACTGCAAGATTTGCTGGCAGGGTCCAGGGAGTGGTGGTCCAGATAACCACGGAGAGTTTATCTCCAGACAGCGCTGGATTCACGTCGGACCAATCCTCCTGGACAGGAAATTTCACATAAACAGAAGGTGAAGTGTGATCATAATACTCGACTTCAGCCTCGGCCAGGGCAGTAGTACAAGTGGAGCACCAGTATACCGGCTTTTTATTACGAATTACTGAACCTGAGAGGAGGAACTCATTAAATTCACGGGCAATGGTTGCCTCGTAGTCGTAATTCATGGTAAGGTAAGGATTCTCCCAGTCACCAAGTACTCCAAGACGCTTGAACTCATCCTTCTGGGTCTTGATCCACTTACCGGCATAGTTGCGGCATGCTCCTCTTTTGGCGATCTTGGGGATAGAGTTCTTCTTTTCACCAAGTTCCTGATCCACATTGTGCTCAATGGGCAGCCCATGACAATCCCAACCCGGAATATATGGAGCCTGAAATCCAGCCATACGTCTGGATTTCAGAATAATATCTTTTAAAATTTTATTGAAGGCAGTGCCAAGGTGGATGTGACCATTGGCATAGGGAGGGCCGTCATGAAGCACATACAATGGCTTGCCCTGAGCATGAACTTGTAACATTCCATATAAATCTTCTTTTTCCCAGCGTTTAAGGTACATTGGCTCTTTCTGATTCAGATTGGCCTTCATCTTAAACTTGGTCTGCGGCAGATTCAGGGTGTCCCTGTAATCCATAACTCTCTCCTTGATACGCGGTTTGCGATATTCGGTTTGCAATGTAAAAGCTGCTGCATAAGTAATGTGACAAATAAAAACTGCTAAAAATACCAACTGAGGGTGAAGATGCAAGGAAAATTGGTAAATTCCACTGAAACCAGCTTTAAATTTGACATCCGCGTATGCCTTAATTACTATAGTAAGGTTGTATATTTACTTAAAACTTACATAATACAGTACTCTTTCACATAACTATAGAGACAATCCATGACTAAAATCATTGCCATGGCTGGTAAAGGTGGGACGGGAAAAACCACCACCTCGGCCCTGTTGACCAGATATTTGCTCAAAAAAAGACAGACTCCCTTTCTGCTCGTCGACGCAGATGCCAATGCCAATCTCAATGAACTTTTAGGGCTTGACGTCAATATCACTCTTGGCCAGATTCGTAAAGAACTCAAAGGGGAACTCCCCCCTAACGTGACCCGTGATCAATTCATGGAAATGAAAATTCATCAGGCACTTATAGAAGAGACCGGATATGACCTGCTTGTTATGGGACAACCCGACGGCCCAGGTTGCTACTGCGCAGCAAACCAGTATCTTGCCATGACCATGGACAAACTGGCAGAAAACTACAAGTACATCATCGTTGACAACGAAGCCGGAATGGAGCATTTGAGTCGTATGAATATGCGTACTATTGATTATCTTCTTGTCACTTCTGATCCGTCTGCCAGAGGGATACTCACTGCAAAACGGATATCAGACATCACAGAACCCCTTGGACTTGAAATCAAAAATCAGTTTCTTCTGGTGAATCGTGCCCCACACCCCGTACCGCCGGCCCTTCAAAGCAAGATAGACGAAGCCGTGGCGGATTCCGGGATGCAGCTTGGTGGTATCATTCCTTCAAGTGAATCGCTAATCAACCAGGAACTCAGTGGTGAATCCTATCTCAACCTTGACGACAATGATGATATTGTGGTTACCGTCAATGAAATGTTTGATAAAATCTTTTCATAATTTACTCTTTTAGACACTTGCCAGTGACCAATCAAGAATCCACAGACGATAAAGGGCTAAAGAGAAACACCATGATCGAAATGATCAAGGTGAGTCGTACGTATGCCCCCAACATTAAAGCCCTCTCCGACATTTCATTTTCCATCGAAACGGGTGAAATGTTCTTTCTTATAGGCAGAAGTGGTGCCGGCAAAACAACTCTGCTGAAACTCATCTGCAATATGGAAACACCCAGTAATGGGTTAATTGAAGTGGCTGGCTACAATATCAACACCCTCCGGGGTAAGAACCTGGCTCACCTGAGACAAAAAATCGGTGTCGCCTATCAGGACTTCAAATTGTTAAGCAATCGCACTGTTGCAGAAAACATCGCCATTGCCATGGAAGTCTCCTATAAAAACCCACGTGCCATCAGGCACCGGGTAAGAGACCTCCTTGAGCAGTTACAGTTGACTGACAAGTACGATACCATTACCAGCGAACTCTCTCGCGGAGAACAGCAACGTGTGGCACTGGCCAGATCCGTTGCAAACTCGCCCCGCCTGATTCTTGTTGATGAGCCCACTGGAAATCTTGACGCATCCACCACGGAACGTGTGATGTCACTCCTCACCCGATCGAACAAAGCTGGTGCCACTATTGTTATTGCCACTCACGACGCCTCTATCTATCAGCAGGGTACCCATAGAATCATGGAACTGCGCGATGGCAATATCCACTCCCTTACAAGGGGAGGCCGGTAATGAATTTCTGGTTTGCAGTCTTCAGACAGGCAGGTCGTAATCTCCGACAAACCTGGACTTCCCAGTTTATGACTTTTCTGACCGTCAGTCTCTCTGTATTGATTTTTGCTTTTTTCTATCTCATATACACCAATATGCTGGGTGCCGGTGACAGATTGAGTGACGACCTTCGACTGATTGTCTATCTGGAGGACGAACCCGGTCCCCAAATGCAGCAACAGCTTCGTCGCAAAATTGAAAATTTTGACAGAGTTAAAGAAATCCGTTTTATCTCGCAGGAAGAGGCCTACGAGCGCTTTGCCGAGCAACTTGGTGAAGACTCCGATGTCTTGGCTGACATGCCAAAGAATTTTCTGCCTGCGTCCATTGAAATTGTGCCTTTAAAAAGTCTCCGGGGTTACAACCAGATCAAACTTTTCTCAGAATATCTGGCAAACCTGCCCGGCACGGAAAAAGTTCAGTATGGTCAGGAATGGGTGGAACGATTCTACTATTTCACCAGATTACTGACCATCGTAGTACTTTTAAGCGGGACACTTCTTATACTCACCGCAACCTTTATGGTAGCCTACACCATCAGACTTACCATCATGGGACGCCAGGACGAACTTGAGTTGTTGAAACTTGTAGGGGCCACCAACAGTTACATACGAACCCCTTTTCTCATCGAAGGGATTCTCCAGGGATTCATGGGTTCCATTATCGGGTTGTTGGCATTGTATGGCCTTTTCCAGTGGATCAGTGCACACTTTGCAGGCCCCGGCCTTTTAAATGTTTTTCATTTCAGTTTTTTTTCACCCGTTGTCATCTTCCTGATTATTCTTAGCTCCATCTGTCTCTGCAGCCTCGGTAGCTATACATCCATACGAAAATTTTTACGGCTTTGATGTTTTTCTCAAGCAACGCTCTTCAACAGTTCAGAATTCCTGGTCCGACACAGTCCATACTACTGGTTGCCTGTATTCTGATATTTTCTGCCTCCTTCCCCCATGACTGTAAGGCCCAAAGTGACCGTACACTGGAAAAACAGAGTATTAAAAAGGATATCCAAAAATACCGTATCAACATCAGCAAACTCCAGGAAGGCATAGCCAGCCAACAACTCCAGATACAGTCCTCTAAAGAAAAGAAACGTAATCTCCTCGACGAGCTGGCCCAGATAGAATCCAGACTTTTTTCACAGCTGAAAAAATTACATGACCTTGAAGCCGAAATGAACAAACAGGAGTATCTGATAGGCGTCAAAGAGACTGAGCTCCAGAAATCACAGAGAGCCAAGAAGGCAGTACAGCACCACCTTCAGGAGAGAATCAGGGCCTACTACAAGATGGGAGAAATTGGAGTTGCAAATGTGGCGTTTTCCACAGAGAGTATGCCGCAAATGTTAAAATTTCGAGATTCCTTCACCAGCCTGATTGAATACGACAAAAGCCTTATCAAGAAATATCGTAAGTCCATTTACGAGTTGCAGCAGGCAAAAGAAACCCTGAATCTTGAAAAAACTGTTTTGCATGATTTCCTCTCCCAGGCAAAAATCGAACAGGAAGCCACAAAAACGATCAAACTTGAAAAAGAGACGTTGCTCAAACAGATTGAAACACAGAAGGAACTCCACGAGCAGGCGGTTATGGAAATGGAAAAGGTTGCCGATAACCTTTCCAACTCTCTCGACGCCCTGAAAAGAAAAGATACACTCCTCGACCAGGGATTTCTTGTAGATAAGGGGAAACACCCGGCACCACTTTCAGGAAAGGTCACAGCTCTCTTTGGCCAGGAACGGAAAAACCGCCTTGGGGTCAAAGGAAAAACAAAGGGGATAACCATTGCTACGGAAGGCACGAACCGTGTCCATGCAATTTTTGATGGTGAGATACGCTACGCCTCCTATCTCTATGGTTATGGGAACACAATTATTATCGATCATGGCTACCAGTATTTTTCTATCATTTCACGTCTTGAAAAACTTCTCGTGAAAGAAGGCGCTACTGTGAACCAAGGAGACATCATTGCTCTCACCGGTGACACTGCAACTCTCATGGAAGAAGGTGTTTATATTGAAATCCGCCACGGCTCAACCCCACTCGACCCTTTACAGTGGCTTGACAACAGTGGTCTTGTTCTGCCATAATTGGAAAAGATATTTTTAAGTTACCCACCCCCCAATCAACTGCAACGGATATCACGTGAAAATAATAGTAATTTTGTTTTCGGTTTTTTCATTGTTCATTAGCTTAACAGGCCCTTCGTTTGCTGCCATCTCTCAGGATCAGCGAGAAGCCACTTACCGCGAGCTGGAAATATTTGCCAATGTCCTCAGTATTCTACAGGAAAACTACATTGATGAAATAGACGCCGACACAACCATAGAAGGGGCAATCAGTGGTATGCTCCGTTCCCTTGATCCTCATTCGTCATACCTCACAGCCGAAGACTTTGATGAATTACAGGATGAAACAAGAGGTAACTTTTCTGGGATCGGAATCGAGATCACTATTCGTGATGGAATCCTCACCATCATCTCTCCCATTGAGGGAACGCCGGCAGATCTTGCAGGACTTAAGGCAAAGGATCTCATCGTAAAAATTAATGGTGATGCAACTAAAGACATGGCAGCAATGGACGCAATTAAATTGCTGAGAGGGCAGAAGGGAAGCGAGGTTACCTTATCAATTTACCGTGATGGCTGGCAGGAATTAAAAGAATTTACCATAATACGTGACATCATCTCACTCCATAGCGTCACCGGCCTTTTTCTCGAACCTGGATTTGCCTATATTCGAATCACCAACTTTCAGGGCCAGACGACAAAGGATACAAAAGCGCTTCTGAACGAATTAAACCTCAAAAACCCGATTAAGGGGTTAATCCTCGACCTCCGAAACAATCCAGGAGGACTCCTCGATCAAGCAATTTCAATCTCTGATATTTTCCTTGAAGAAGGTCTTGTTGTGTACACAAAGGGGAGAATCCAAGAGCAGAATATGACTTTCCAGGCTCATGCCAACAATGGCAAGAATCAGTATCCATTGGTCGTTCTCGTGAACGAAGGATCTGCCAGCGCCTCTGAAATTGTTGCTGGCGCAATTCAGGATCACAAACGGGGTGTTATTGTCGGAACCAAGACCTTTGGCAAAGGCTCGGTTCAGACCATCCTCCCCATGCCAGGGGGATCCGGCCTTCGACTTACCACTGCGCGCTACTACACACCAAACGGCAGATCAATACAAGCAACCGGCATAATTCCCGACGTCGAAGTTCCACATATCACCTACGTAAAGAATACAAAAGAAGAGCGTATTCTCCCTGAATTCGTGAGGGAAGCGGATCTAAAAAATCATATCTTAAACGGTGATAGACAGCCCAAACAGGCAAGCGAACCTGCACTTGATACAGAAGTAAAAGGTATCACTCAGGAAGAGCGAAAGACAGTAGCTGATCGTCTCAAAAAAGACAACCAGTTGCGATCAGCGCTGAACATTCTCAAAAGCCTCAACCTGTATACCGAATATAAAACCAACTCAGCACCCGAAACAACTCCCCAACCGAAACAGTCAAAGGAACTTTAAAAATTTCACGAAAAACAGTACACACTTTATCACAGGTTGCGTTTTGATTAATACCCTGAGTCTGTTCTATGTTCTATGCTGAAAATTTCCTTTTAACAGAAAGCTAACGATTGGGGCAGAAAAAAATGAACTGCATCTCGAAACTTGGTGGGATAATAACGGCAACACTGATGATGTTGTTTACAGAGATGTGATGGGATCAGGGACATGGATTCCTGAAAGCCCTGGATAGTGAGTGAAAAAACTTCACAGTTCGCACTGTTCCATGGAAGAAACCCTGCAGCAGCCTACAATATACTTGCAATAAATCGTCCCCTCACTTCAATCCGTTTTTATCACGTATTAAAGTGGATAAGTCACGATAAACTTCTTAAAGAGTTATTCAACAATTCTTTTAAATTCTACTCTTTCATTGGCAATAATACCACCTGCCTGAGCTCCGGTTTCCAAAGGTTGGGCGTCGCCATACCAGGCAATTTCCAAGCGTTTTGGGTCAATCAGGAAATTAGTCACAAGCTGATCCTTTATCATCAGCGCCCGAGCCTTTGACCTTTCAAAGGCTTCCTCAGATGACGAAAACCCTTGATCTACATGAACAGAGATCTCAAACCGGACATGCTGAATTGCATCGTTCTGCATTGCCTGTCCGACGGCTCCGAGCTGTCTGATACCGGTGGGTTGCAGCGTTCCAGATCCTTCTACAAACGCGATACGGTATTGTAAGGCAGGTCCGGTCAGCAACAGAGGCATATTACTGGAAATTTTCCCGCGATGGTCCATCACCTTTATAAATTCAGCCACTGACAACACCTCACCCCTTAGTGCCTTCCGCTTGATACTCAAACGAGAATAACGCCCTTCAAAACGTTCGTTTTCAGGCATATATTTCACAGCACTTTTATAGGCATCTATGGCTTCATCGAGTAACCCCAGATAAATATAAACATCCCCCATACCTGCATACGCTTTAGCCATTGCAGGATCGGCGAGAATAGCCTTCTGATAGTATCCTAAGGCCTTTTCATACTTTCTGAACCGCTCCAGACTTAATGCGTATTTATAATTAATATCAGGATCATTGGGACACTGAGCAATGGCATCACCAAGGATCTTTCGTTTTTTCTTTACATCATGCTCTTGTTTCAGTGCCTTTTTTATTGCATTACAGTCAGCAGCATAACCGGAACCAGCTACTGTCAAGCAAAGAACAATCGCTAAAAAAACAGACCAAACTTTTATTTTCATTTATTTACCAGAAATTCAAAAGAAGAGACGTCACCTGGATCAAAAAAAAAACAACCCCCAATGCCCAAATTACTTACTACCACAGAAGCATATCATTTATCAACACCTAACACAAGTAAACGGTAAGTAAGGCAATACTCAGTCCAGCAGCTCCTTGAAAAATATACCTGATTACCACTAATCCTCAGCCTACCCGTTTGAGGAGGAGTTGTTTCGTGTTCATTATATGGGCATCTGCGGCCTGGACGGCCGCAGCAGAGCCCCCAGGGATGGGTTTATGGTGTCCCATGTAATCGACACGGAACAACTCAGGGTTGCAAAGCTGAGTTTCGATAGTAATCAGGAAAATATAAGTGGCTTCACACAACTTCCAAATGGGAGTATTTAGAATCCTAGCTCCTTCAGGAAGCGTTCATCTTTAGACCAGTCTTTTCTAACCTTAACCCACAGCTTCAAAAGAACCTTTTGACCGAGCATTTTTTCAATATCTTTACGAGCTGCAGTTCCGATACTTTTGAGTTTTTTTCCACCTTTGCCTATAACTATACCTTTCTGGGAATTTCTTTCCAGAACAATGGTGGCATGGATTGTGGTCATCTTCTTTGTTTCGTCATCCTGAAAGGACTCAATGGTTACAGCAGTTGAATAGGGGATTTCCTGCCCGGTGAGAATAAAAACCTTTTCTCTTACAATTTCAGCAGCAAGGAAACGTTCACTGGCGTCCGTTGGAACATCCTCTGGGAAATACCTGGGACCAAGGGGCAGAAGTTTCAGCAATTCCTCTACGACGACCTCCGTTCCCTCGCCAGTTAAAGCAGAAAGAGGCAAGACACCATGGAAAGGGAAAAGTTCAGAGTATCTTTTCATCATCGGAAGAAGTCGTTCTTTTTCCAACAAATCAACTTTATTCAATACCAGAATTACTGGGGCAGCAACACCTTCCATCTGCTCCATCATCTCTTTATTTTTTTCCTGCTCAACCTTTTCAGGAAGTGGCAAAGAGACATCAATCATATAAACAATAACATCAACCTCATTCAGACTTTCCATGGCAATTCGTACCATTTCCCGATTCAGAGGCTGTCGTGCCTTATGAAGGCCAGGAGTATCAAGTAAAACAATCTGATATTTATCATCGTTTACCACGCCAAGGATACGATTCCTCGTCGTCTGAGGCTTATGACTGACGATAGATATCTTCTGGCCAAGCAGATAATTCATCAGGGTTGACTTGCCAGCATTGGGTGGGCCAACAATTGCAACCATTCCAGATCGAATGGGTTCACTCAAAAAATCATTAATATCTATCAATTTCCTATTCCTCGGCTATGGGGAAAATATTTATTTTTTAAAGTGCTCAAAACACAAAATCGCACTATAGTAACAAGGTTATGCTTTAATTAAAGTAACTATATTAATCTTAGCAAAAAACATCTTCTTTTTTTCACCACTTGAACGAAAAGGCGACAACGCGTGGCAACAACAGGAAAACTCATAGAATATCTAGATGGAGGTAAGTTTTTCTGTGCCTATGTCATTGATGCTCAAGCTAAACGCCTAAGACTCATAAACCAGAATGGCAGAGAAATGAACCTACCTGCCTCCCGTATAGTTCACTGTTCAAAGAAAAATCACACAATTGAACTTCCCCGAGAAGAATTAACCAGACAGCTCCAGGAAACAGCCACGCTCCGGACACAACTCATGGAGAAGATCAATCTTGAGGAAATATGGGAACTTATTTCTGAAGAGCCCTCGGATACATTTTCGCCGGATTTTCTTGCTGAACTGAGTTTTGGTCAGGACGCTGATGACGATATTGTTTCTGCCTTTCTACGCACAATATTTATTGACAGGTTATATTTTAAATATAAAGAAGGCAAGGTCGTTGCCCATAGTCCAGAGCAAACAGAGCAACTGCTAAGGCAGCGTGACAAAGAGGAAAAACTTCAAACTCTTATCAGCATGGGTGCAGATTTTCTCCAACAGGTTCATAACAGTTCCCGGAAAAATCTCGTTATCGATGAAAATGGCAAAGAATGTTTTGCAATCATCCGTGATTTCTATCTTTCGGGCGCTGAATCCAAACATGCCGATATTGCCAGGAAAATCCTCAAAGCTGCCGGTTTCAACAGACCACACGACCCCTTTCATCTTCTGGTGAAAGCCGGAATCTGGGACGCCAACGAAAACATCCCTCTGCTTCGCAATGATCTACCGGTGGTATTTCCATTGCTTGGTATCCAGCAGGCTGAAATGCTGCTCCAGCAGGGAGTCGACAAACTTTTCCAGGATCCGGCACGAAAGGATTTCACCGACCTGAAACCCATCACCATAGATGGTTCCACCACACTGGATTTTGACGATGCCCTCACTGTTGAGGCACAGGATAATGGCAACGTCCTGGTTGGGGTGCACATCTCGGATGTTGCCCATTATGTACGCCCCGAAGATCCTCTCTTCCTGGAAGCAATGCAGCGCGGAACATCCATTTATTTCCCGGAGGGTCAGATTCCCATGCTTCCCCGCCATCTTTCCCAGGGAATTTGTAGTTTGATTCAAGGAGAGTTTCGGGCAGCAATGAGTTTTATGATCCTTCTCTCCGATGAAGCTGAAGTCCTCAGGATTCGGATCTACCCATCTATTATAAAAGTGGCAAGGCGCCTTACCTACGACGAAGCTGACACCATGATCAAAACCGATCCTGAGCTTGCCATACTCAACGACCTTCGCATTAAGTTGCGAAACAGGCGCCTCGATGCAGGGGCCCTGCTTCTCCCCTTTCCCGATGTGAATATTCATGTCCATGATGGCTCAAAAGTTCAGGTCAGCCTTGCCGACACTGACACTCCATCACGAACACTGGTATCTGAGATGATGATTCTTGCCAACACCCAGGCGGCCAGATATGTCGCCGACAGGATGGCGCCCGGATTATTCAGAGCTCAGAAACCACCACGAAGACGGGTTGTTTCAGGATTGGACAACGACCTTTTTCTCAATTCAATGCAACGAAAGATGTTGTCACGTGGCGAACTGCTGATCAATGCTCAGCCCCATAGCGGCCTGGGAGTCACTCAGTACACGACGATCACCTCCCCGATACGCAGACTTCTTGATCTGGTAATGCAGCACCAGCTCCACTCTTTGATACGACGTCAAGACATCCGCTTTACCGAGGAAATGTGCAAGGACTTCACCTCAGTCATTGGCCGAACGCTCGCCCGTGCCAATAGTGTACGGCAACAACGTCACCGCTACTGGTTACTGAAATACCTTGAGACAAAAAGAGAGCATCCCCTTACAGCCCTGACCCTTGAATCCGGGCCCAAACGAACATCCCTTCTACTCACGGATATTCTTCTGAACTTTGACATGCCAACTCCTGCCATCAATCGGCCCGAGCCTGGTCAACGGGTGCAGGTGAAAGTGCTTCGGGTTGACGCACTGGACAATACCCTCAACTTTGAATGGTGTTAGAATCAAAACCACATGATAGACACGAATAAGCTCTGGGAAATCCTTGGTGACATCGGAGAAGATGACATCCCCCATGTATTGACAAAACTGTTCACTATTTACGAGGAAATACTGGAACGCAACCCGGAAGATGCGGCTGCAAAGACATTTTTCAAACATCTTTCCCAGGCATTCACCCAGGTAGATGGCTGTAATTTAAACCGTCGCTAAAGAAATCAAATATAACATTCCGCCGTACTGAGACTCCCTCCATTTTTATCCTTTTCAGAAAGAAGAGGATCTCCATCCAGAGGCCAGTCAATCCCGATATCCGGATCATTCCAGGCAATACAGCGCTCATGTTCCGGAGCATAAAAATCAGTGGTCCGATACAGAAACTCAGCAACCTCGGAAAGTACAAGGAAACCGTGCCCAAAGCCTTCCGGAACCCATAGACTCTTCTTATTTTCGGCACTTAAATGTTCCCCTACCCATTGGCCAAATGTTGGAGAACTCTGCCGCAAATCAACTGCCACATCAAAAACCTCCCCGATAACAACTCGAACCAGTTTCCCCTGTGGCTGCTGTATCTGGTAATGAATACCGCGAAGCACATTTTTAGAAGATCGGGAATGATTGTCCTGGACAAACCGTGTCTGTATTCCGGTCAGTTCCTGCCATTTCCGTTCATTATAACTCTCGTAAAAAAAACCTCTGTCATCCCCAAAAACAGTCGGTTCCACCAGAAGTACATCGGGGATTGCAGTTGCAGTAATCTTCATAAATTAACCATACATCTTTTCATAATATTTCTGATAGGAACCATCAATCACGGAACTCACCCATTCCTGATTGTCAAGATACCAGTCCACGGTCTTCTCAACCCCCTCTTCAAAAGTAACCCTGGGTTCCCAACCTAACTGCTCCTTGATAAAAGAAGCATCGATGGCATAACGCCTGTCATGACCAGGCCTGTCCTTCACGAATGTAATCAGATTGCGACGCGGTTGCCCGGATTCCGGAAGTCCAATTTTCTTATCAAGAGTATCACAGATAAGTGTTACCACTTCAAGGTTCTGTTTTTCATTATTGCCACCTATATTATAGGATTGACCGTTCTTTCCCTTAACCAACACTTCCACTATTGCCTCACAATGGTCTTTCACATAGAGCCAGTCACGGACGTACTTCCCATCACCATATATGGGCAATGTTTTTCCAGTCATTGAATTGTGGAATACGAGGGGAATCAATTTTTCAGGGAATTGATAGGGGCCGTAGTTATTTGAACAGTTCGTTATCACTACCGGGAGGCCATAGGTGTGAAAATAGGCATTAACCAGATGATCCGATGAGGCCTTAGATGCTGAATAGGGAGAGCGCGGATCAAAGGGTGTGGCTTCGGTAAACATACCACTATCGCCAAGAGAACCATACACCTCATCGGTACTCACATGAAGAAAGCGAGGAGCATTAGCCTCCCACTTGCCTTCAAGCCATGTTTTTCGTGCGGCTTCAAGAAGAGAAAAAGTACCGACAATATTGGTCTGAATAAAGTCAGCAGGGCCTGTAATTGATCTATCCACATGGGATTCCGCTGCAAAATGCACCACACTATCAATCTGCTCTTCTGCAAACAACTCTTCCATGGCTTGCACATCACAGATATCAGCTTTAACAAATCGATACTGGTCACCTTCCTCTATACCTTTCAGGTTTTCAAGATTTCCTGCATAGGTAAGCTTATCCAGATTAACAACACGCCATTCTGGATAATACTCTAAAATGAGACGAACAAAATTTGCTCCGATAAATCCGCAACCACCAGTAACCAGAATTCTTCGACTTGTTTCCATACTTCACTCGTTTTTAGTTTTCTTTCCTGACAAAAACGCCTATGCTTCTCCCTTTGTACCGGAAGACGGATAGACTAATAAGCAAACACCTTCAGTATTCCGCCAGTTTTTTATACTACAAAACCATATAATTCCAACCAGATTCTTCCAATGAGCAAACAGCAGGAACAGGAAATAGCAAAAAGGCGCACCTTTGGCATTATCAGCCATCCGGATGCGGGAAAAACTACCCTCACAGAAAAACTCCTTCTCTATGGTGGTGCCATCAACATGGCGGGCGCTGTGAAATCCAGAAAAGCTGACCGTCATGCCACCAGCGACTGGATGGCCATTGAACAGGAACGAGGCATCTCCGTTACCACATCGGTGATGAAATTCACCTATGGCAACTACGAAGTAAATCTCCTTGACACCCCGGGCCACCAGGATTTCTCGGAAGATACCTATCGGGTTCTCACCGCAGTTGATTCTGCAATCATGGTAATTGATTCAGCCAAGGGCGTTGAAGCCCAGACGGAAAAGTTAATGGAGGTTTGCCGAATGCGCAACACACCCCTTATCACTTTTATCAACAAACTCGACAGAGAAGGAATGGAGCCTCTCGATATTCTGGCAGACATCGAAAATAAACTTCAGATTGAGTGTACGCCTATGTCCTGGCCCATTGGTATGGGCAAGACATTCAAAGGAGTATATAATATATACAAAAAACAGATCCATCTTTTTACTGCCGGCCAGGGAAACAGAGACCAGAATGGTATCACCATAGAATCACTGGATGATCCACGGCTTGACGAAATAATCGGCAGCCACGATGCTCAAAATCTCCGTGATGATATTGAACTTCTTGAAGGTGCTGCTAATCCGTTTGAATACGACCATTATCTGAGTGCCAGCCAGACCCCTGTTTTTTTTGGCTCTGCGGTTAACAACTTCGGCGTTCAGGAACTCCTCAATGCCTTTGTTGAGATGGCACCGCCCCCCAATGTACGGGCGGCTGCAAGCAGAGATGTATCACCCTTTGAAGAGGATTTTTCCGGCTTTGTTTTTAAGATCCAGGCAAATATGGATCCTGCCCACCGTGACCGTATCGCATTTTTCAGAATCTGCTCCGGGAAATTTGTCCGGGGAATGAAGGTCAAGCATCATCGACTTGGCAAAGACATCACCCTTTCCAACGCGACTATATTTATGGCACAGGACAGGGCCAATGTGGAAGAGGCGTGGCCTGGAGATATCATCGGACTCCACAATCACGGAACAATCAAGATCGGCGACACATTTACCCAGAAAGAACTCCTGAAATTTACCGGTATCCCGAACTTTGCTCCGGAGCATTTCCGCCGCATTATTCTCAAGAACCCGCTGAAGATGAAACAGCTTCAGAAGGGACTGCAACAGCTTGCCGAAGAGGGTGCCATCCAGGTTTTCCGCCCCCAGATAGGTGCCTCATATATCATGGGTGCAGTGGGTGTTCTTCAGTTTGAGGTTACTGTTGCCAGGCTGAAGAATGAGTATGGCGTGGAGGCGCTCTACGAACCCATTGACTTCCAGGCTGCCCGCTGGGTTGAATGTGCAGACAAGAAAAAACTGGCTGAATTTGAACAGAAGAACCAGGGAGCCCTAGCCACAGATGCGGAAGGATTCCTCACCTATCTGGCACAAAACGAATGGATGCTCAACTTCTTTATGGAAAAATGGCCCGAAGTGAAATTCCATAAGACCAGGGAAAATGTGTAACATCGCGCTACGCAGGTAACGGCTCCAGGTTTGCGGTCAAAAGGCCAGAAAATCGATCCTTTTTTCCGCAAACCCCATAATACCAATCGTGTTATTGGCCCTCGTCCTCATCAACGAAAATCAACGCCCTGCCCTCGGAAATTGCTTCAGCCGTCTTTCTCCTCGCGATGGTGATGATACGCTGGATAGTCCCACGAGACACACCCATCTTTATACCGGCTTCTTCCTGAGTCAGCCCCTCCCGATCACACAGTCGCAAAGCTTCCATTTCATCCCGGAAAAGTTCAATCTTATCGAGCTTTGACAACGGTGTTCCCGTGGGCTTAAAAGCACGGCCGCAAAAATTTCCTTCGCATTTTCTCAGTTTCTTTGGTCTTGGTGACATATCGTCTCTGTGGTGAGGCGGGAAAAAACCCTAAATAAAATGAAAAAAAAGGAAACAGCAGAAGCTATTTCTGCTGTTTCCTTGCAAGAGTATATGTTCCTTATACTCCATCATCCATGAAAAACAAGCCCTTAGTGATGACAGGCACTTCCGCCGCCACAGGCCTGATCAGCGTTCATCTTGGGAAGTTGTCCTGCGGAGAATTTCTCCATAACGGCAGCCGCATCTGGAATGGAATTACGATCTGCCCAGTATACATCAATCCCGACTTCAGCAAATCCCTGCATGGGCCTGGCGCCAATTCCACCCACAACGATCGCCTGCACACCTGCATCTCTCAGGAAATTAACAGGAACCATACAGCCACCCGCGCCATGATCCGGCACGGGTAGCATTTCCACTGAAGTAATTTTTTTATTATCATCCACTTCCACCAGGGTAAAGACATCACAATGTCCAAAATGGTCGGAACGGGAGGCTTCCATACCTCCTGGATTATTCGTTGGTATTGCTATACGCATAATGCGTTCTCCTTCAATCACCGGTATTTCCGGCTCAAATATTAATAAGAGTCTATACAAAACACCAATCGCTACTAAGGCGATTTTACCTACTACTCAACACCTGCTCAGTCTACTCTTCTTCCTTTCCTGCCGGGCCAAATATCTTTGGAACCAGTTTGATATACCATGCTGCTGATTGAATCTGTATAACATACGCCAGTGATATCAGAAGAGCAATGGTCATCCCCTGCTCCTTGAATGCAGTCATGGCAATTGCCAGAGCAATTGACAAATCTCTCATAACCACACCAAAAACCATGGCAATCGCATCACCTCTTTTGAAAAAGAATTTTCCAATAAGTGACAGTAAAATATAAGAAATAAGATAAAAGATAATCAGTGGAATAAGAATAGTCAGTATATCGCCTGGATTAGCTAATATATTTTTTGCCTTCAATGCCATTGCTGTGAAGGCAATCATGGAAACACCCAGGGCAGAAAAGGGTGGAAACATCGGCTTGTAAGTCTCCATCCAGGCCTTCTTCCCGTGTTTTCTAACCAGATAATTCTGGGTAAGCAGACCGGCAATCATGGGAACAAAGACAAAGATACAGATCTGCTGGAACATATGCAGCATATCCACATCCACCGTAGCACCCATAAAAATTTTCGTATACACCGGGGCAGCTAGAGAGCCGATAATAAGACCAAACACCAGCATCTTAGTGGCTGCTTCCTTGTTTCCTTTAGCAAAACCCGTCCACGAAATTGTCATTCCTGAGGCCGGAAGCACTCCTATAAGAAACAGTCCCACAGCCCATAAGCCAAATTTCTCATCGGCACCTGCAAAAAAGATTTTTCCTATGACAAACACAATGATAGGGACAAAGATAAAATTGATTATCTGAGTCACCACCTGCAATTTTAAATCCCCACCCTTAAATATGGTTTTTGTGTTCAGAGTAGCCATCATAGGGTAGATCATGATGAAAGTAATCGGGATAATAAACTGCTTGAGAGGTTTAGCATCAAAAAGATACCCGCCGCCGATAACTCCAAGTATCATGGCAACCGGGATCACGTAGACAAGGTTCTTCTGTAATAATTTCAGCATTTTCATCATTTCATTTTCTCCAGAGAAAAGGTTACCTTCCTATTTAACCTCATCAATCATGGAACGAATTTTGACGAAAGTCTGTCCTACAGATTCGGAGAATTTTGGATCGTCAAGTACAAAGGCAGCAATATCATCTGCAGAATAACTTAAGTAACGCACCTGAGTCTTTCCATCTTTCGAAAAAACCATTACGAATTTAGGCATAAATATCGCTCGCTCAGGATTCATAGTGAGACTGCCGTCAGCCTTTGTTGGCTTGCAAACCTGCATCATATGGAGATCAAATTCATCGGGTACCGTTCCCCCATGCGCCCGAAATGTTTCTTTCATGTTCATGGTATCGTAATTATTGACAACAAAATCATTTTTTTTAACTACCTCGGCGAAATCTGCCACAAACTGAGCCACACTTTTCTCACTTTCCACACAATACAGATCTTCATTACGGTTCATACTGTCCTCCTTTGAAGGAAATACATCTTCTATATTTTTCCGCTATCCTCCATAGATAGCAGGGTTTATCTCTCAAACACACTAATGAACATATGCACAAGATAGTGCCACCCCCTTATCCTGTCAAGATAAATCAACAGGAATAGATTTTAGGTTACATAAATATTAAATTAAGAGTATTCTGTTACCCTATTCCGTTACCAAAACACCGGAATGTAACACAGAGCAGGGCAGGAGAAAGTTTTGCTTTTTCTCTGATTTGCTGATATTCTCATACCTATCTTACACCCATCATCCATATGTTTCGTCCATTGTTCCGTATCATACTTCTTTTGTTACTTACATTATTCACAGGGATCGGCGTCCAAGCTGAATCCACTCCAAAGGCACAGTTCAAAGATATCACAATCACTACCTCCAAAACACATCTGCTCCTCTTTGGTACAATAACAAACAGTCATCGAACCGAACTTGAACAGGCTCTTCACAGCGGGATTCCCATGCAGTTTACATTTTTTATCGAACTGCTTCGTATCAGAGAGAACTGGCCCGACGAAGAGCTTGTATCAATGGAGTTTAACCATACCCTTAAGTACGATACCCTCAAAGAAGAATATCAACTGGAACAGGGAGAGCAGAAGAACAGAAAATTCACCTACAAAAGCCTTGATGAGGCTATGCGGGCAATGAACGATATAAACGGACTCAGAGTTATCCGGCTCTCAAAGCTTTCCCCTGACAATTCCTATGAATTACGTATCAAGGCTGAGTTATTCAAAAAAACGCTTCCGATGAATCTTCACTACCTGATTCCCTTTATTTCCATGTGGGACCTGGAAACAGACTGGTTTACTATCGAGTTCACCTACTAAGCGATGCTCCCGAACACCATCCATGGATAAATCAACTCAGGACATGAAAGGGCAGTTCGACTTCCAGGATTCCGGAAAGCCAGAACTCACTAGAGCCCAGAGGCTGAAGAAAAAGCGGTTGATCAGACGGGTGATTTTCATTTGCCTCTGCCTTATTCCCCTTTTTATCTGGCTGGAAAGCTCGCTCTTAAATGCCGACATAACCCTTCCAGTCTCCAGTGACATCCTTATATTTGGGGTAATAAATCTCAATGTTATCCTTGTTCTTCTTATGCTCTTCCTCGTTCTTCGAAACCTGGCAGAACTGTTCTTTGAGAGCAGAGAGAACATCCTTGGTTCTAAATTAAAGAGCAAGCTGGTTATATCCTTTATCTCTCTTTCCCTTATACCCACGATTCTTCTCTTCTTTATTTCTCTCCAGTTTGTTTCCACCAGTATGGATTACTGGTTCAACTCCAATATAGAAATCTCACTGCAAAATTCCCTTGACCTCGCAAAATCCTATATTAACGAAACAAAGGATGAGGTGGATATTTTAGGGGCAGCTGTGGAAAAAAACATCCTCCAGATGCATGCAAAAGACGCTGGTCCCATCGAACTTGAAAAAAACCTCGAAATCCTTCTAAAGGCCTACGATACCAGAAACTCACTGAGTTTTTCACTTATCACCGATCAGCGCAATAAGATCTTCACAGTGTCTTCCCCTCTGCTCAGCGCTCAGAAGATACCGCCTGTTCTACAGGCAACACTTGATCGCGTTATTATGAATCAAGAGCGCGAACTTGTAACTCAGGACTCACCAGCCGGTGATCTTATACGCCGTATCAATCATATCCACTACAGCTGGGCGCCCACCGAAGAAGTTTTTCTTGTAACAACCCTGCTCATTAAAAAAGAACAGCTTGATCGGCTGAATTACATATCCAAAGGAATCGAAGATTACCGACAGTTAAAATATCTCAAACAACCCTTTAAATTCTGGTTATTGATTGTTCTTCTGATCGTTACCCTGCTCATCATTTTCTCAGCTATCTGGTTTGGGCTCTATATCGCCAAAAGTATCACCGGCCCACTCGATAAGGTGGCTATGGCAACGAGAAGAGTTGCTGATGGCGATTTGGACTTTGTTTTAGAGAAAGAATCCAATGACGAAATGGGCCTGCTGGTGGATTCTTTCAATACCATGACCTCAAACCTCAACGCCAGCAATGCAAAGCTTGCCGATGCTCACAACGCGCTACAAAAAAGCTCCATGGAGTCTGATGACAGAAGACGATACACTGAAATCATTCTACAGAATGTTGAGGCCGGAGTTATCTCTCTTGACGAGGAAGGTCGCATTACAACCATCAATCGTTTTGCAGAAAAACTCCTGAACATCTCCGCTGATTTCTTTCTCGGGCGAAAATTCTCTCAGGTCCTTCCACCCGAGCATGCAGCCATCATCGAGGAATTTATTGCAGAGTTGACCATCACCGGCAAGCCATCAGTTCGTGAACATCTGAAAATATCCATTTTAAAGGAAAACTTTTCACTACTGGTAACCTTTACCCGCCTTGAAAATGAAGAAGGGAAAGCCCTTGGCTTTGTTCTCGTCTTTGCCAATCTAACTGAGCTCGAGAAAATGCAGCGCATGGCCGCCTGGCGTGAAGTAGCACGTCGCATTGCTCACGAAATCAAAAATCCTCTCACCCCCATTCAGCTCTCAGCCCAGCGATTACGCAGACGCTACCCTGAAATTCTCATGGAAGATAATTCTATTTTCGACCAGTGCACAAATACCATTATCAAACAGGTCGACGAAATCAAACTCCTGGTCAGTGAGTTCTCACAATTTGCCAGAATGCCTAAAATCAATCGTGCTCCTGCTGATATCACCACAATGATTAATGAGACCCTTTTTCTCTACAAACAGGCCCATGGGGATATCACCTTTACTGTCACATGCAAAGATACCATACCAATATTCAGTTTTGATACCGAACAGTTGAAACGCTGCTTTATCAACCTCTTTGACAATGCTGTTGCAGTTTTGCCAGAGGGCGGTATAGTCGATACTGTTCTGTCTCTCGGCAACGATGGAGAATCTGTGTTCATTCAGGTCTGTGACTCAGGCCCAGGTATCGACGAACATGAAAAACTTAAACTTTTTGAACCCTATTTCTCCACAAAAAAAACGGGTACAGGACTGGGACTTGCTATTGTTTCCACTATAATATCAGACCATAGTGGCTATATAAGGGTGCAGAACAACAGTCCCCATGGCACCATATTCACTATTGAGTTACCCCTGGGAATTAAAAGACAGGTATAGAGCCTGAGGACTGAAGGGCTAAAGCCGATATACAGGTACTCTTTTTTTTATGGCTAAACGAATTCTTATCATTGATGATGAAGCCTCCATTCGGGAAACCCTCTCGGATATTCTTGAAGATGAGGGCTTCACGCCCATCTGTGCCGCATCTGCTGAAGAAGGTATCGCTATTCTTGAGGAAGAAAACATTGACCTCATTCTTCTCGATATCTGGCTTGGTGATAACATGGATGGCCTTACCGCCCTTGAAAACATAAAGGCTAGTCATTCGCTGCCTGTGATAATGATATCCGGTCACGGTACCATTGAAACAGCTGTCCAGGCCACCCGTAAAGGTGCTTTTGATTTTGTCGAAAAGCCACTTTCCTATGACAAAATCATCCTTGCCATTTCCAATGGATTACGCTTTTCCCAGCTGGAAAAAGATAACCAGATCCTCCGCGATAAGACTAGCAGGGTAGTCAAACTCACAGGACACTCCAGCCTTATCAACGCCCTGCGTCTCCAGATTGAGCGAGTAGCCCCAACGGATGCCTGGGTTCTTATTCGGGGAGATCATGGCACCGGCAAGGAATTGGTGGCTCAGGCAATCCATCGTCACTCCAGGATGGCTGATCATCCCATGATTGAGGTGAACTGCGCTGCTATCCCCGAGGAACTCATAGAATCCGAGCTTTTTGGACACGAAAAAGGATCCTTTACCGGTGCCCACATTTCAAAACGAGGTAAGTTTGACCAGGCAGACGGAGGAATTTTATTTCTTGATGAAATTGGTGACATGAGCCTCAAGACACAGGCTAAAATCCTGCGAATTCTCCAGGAACAAAAATTCGAACGTGTTGGTGGTCATAAAACCATCTCTGTCAACGTCCGCGTCCTTGCTGCTACAAACAAAAACCTCGAAGAAGAAATCGAACGGGGAAATTTCCGGGCAGATCTTTTCTGGAGACTCAACGTTGTGCCAATCACCGTACCTGCACTTCGTAACCGTCTGGCAGATATCCCCTTCCTCGTTGAAGATCTGATGAAAGGGTTAGTGAACCGTGGCCTCGGCCATAAGAAGTTCTCCGATGATGCCATCAAGGTCATGATGCAGCACTCCTGGCCTGGAAACGTCCGGGAACTTCGCAATTTTGTGGAACGCATGGCTATCATGTGCCCTGCCGACACTATCGGTGCCGACGACATAGCCCTCTTTCTCAACCCAACCATGACCGCCCCTGCCACATCATCTGACAACACCGAAGCCATGGTCCCCTATGGTATCACGAACTTTAAGGAAGCCAAAAGGTACTTCGAAAAAGAATACTTACAGCAGAAGTTAAATCAAAACGATGGCAACATTTCACAGACAGCCGAACAGGTTGGCATGGAACGGAGCCATCTTCACAAAAAACTAAAATCACTTCAAATTTCAAGTTAGGAGTAACAGAATGGTCTTTCCTGAATACCGTCCCCGTCGTCTTCGCAAAAACGAATCCCTACGTTCCCTGATTCGTGAAACGCACCTCTCTCCTGCCCAGTTCGTCTATCCTGTCTTTATTGCACCCGGAAAAAACAAAAGGGAAGAAATTCCATCCATGCCTGGTGTCTTTCGCCTGAGCGTCGATCAGCTCCAAAAAGAAGCCCGGGAATGTATGGATCTTGGAGTCAACTCCATGATTCTCTTCGGACTCCCGGAAAAGAAAGATGCCATGGGAAGCGGTGCCCATGCAAAAGACGGTATCATTCAGCGCGGGATCAAAGAATTGAAAAACAAGGCTCCTGAGCTCACTGTTATTACCGATGTCTGTCTCTGTGAATACACGGACCACGGTCATTGCGGATGCCTGATCGGCGATACAGTTGACAACGATGCCACTCTTGAGATTCTGGCAAAAACAGCACTCTCACACGCACAGGCAGGTGCAGACATGGTTGCGCCTTCTGATATGATGGACGGTCGCGTTGCAGAAATACGGGCTGCCCTTGACGAACATAACTATGAGATGATTCCGATCATGTCATATGCCGTCAAATATGCTTCATCGTTCTACGGACCGTTTCGCGATGCCGCCGACTGCGCGCCTCAGTTCGGAGACCGCAGGAGCTACCAGATGGATCCGGCAAATGTCAGGGAAGCTCTGCGTGAAGCCACCCTGGATGTGGACGAAGGTGCTGATATTCTAATGGTAAAACCAGCAGTTGCCTATCTTGACATTATCAGTCGCTTAAAGGATGAGTTTGACCTCCCCATCGCTGCCTATCACGTGAGTGGCGAATACGCCATGATCAAAGCTGCCGCCGAAAGAGGATGGATCGATGGTGATAAAGTGATGGCTGAGACACTCCTCTCTATTAAACGGGCCGGAGCTGATATCATTTTGACTTACTTTGCCAAGGATATGGCCAGATTATTACAGGGATAAAAAAAATATGAATATTCAGGAATTACGAAAAACGATGATGCTGGCCAAGAAAAACGACCCTGAGAAGTCCACTGTTCTTGGCATGCTCCTCGATGCCGCTCAAAAACTGGCCAAAGCCGATGGAAACAGGCAAGCCGAGGAGAAGGATATCCTTGCGGCAGCAAAAAGAGAACTCAAAATGGCTCATCAGTCCATTGATGCCGGTATCGATGTCGGTAACACCGTCGCTATCCTCGAAGTTTTTATCCCCAGGACCAAGGGCGTTGAAGAGACTCAATCCATCGTCGATGCACTCATTGCAAAGCTGCCGGAGAAAAATCCGAAACTCATGGGGCAGGTGATGGGAAAGCTGAAAAAAGAATATGGTGATGAACTCGATATGGGAATAACATCCCAAATGGTAAAAAATGGTCTTATGGGGACTGAAAACGGCTGAGCAAGCCATTTTGAAAGGAAAGTATTTTTTGCTGCAACGCTGGATTTACTAGCCAGACCAGGCTCGAACACAAAGCACCTGCTGTGTCTGCAAGCAGATCGTAGATACTCACGTCTCGAAAAGCAATAAACGATTGATGGAATTCATCACTGATTCCATAGAAGAGACAAAAGAGAACGGCGACCAATGCATTCCGGACGGGATTTTTCAGTCCTTTGTCTCCATAGAACCACAAGACTGTAAGGGCCAGCACTCCATATGCTGTCATATGAGCCAACTTATCAGCTCCTGGAAAGGTTGGCAGCTGGAGCGTATCACCACTCTGATGAGAGAGAAAAAAAATAGTCCCCATGATTATGACCATGGGGACTGTTCGTACTGCGAATTTCAACAAGATCTATCGGGTGGAAGGGACATGGTCTTCCGGGTTGACATGAACCTGCTCAAGCACTTCACTTGGAAATCTTTTTTTAATGCGCTTGATGGAGGCCCGGATCTCTTTCACAGGGTAACCAGCCATCACACTCTTTGTTCTGTCACGGTAGGCAGTGAGTTCAAATTCCTTGTTACTAAGGTCAAAGGTGTGGCTCCAGTTGATCTCAATGGTATCCGAGTTTTCATCAATTGGAATTTCAAGTGGTTCACCAGCCCTTGCAAGCTGTACTGCGTCGGAGTCGGTTATTTCGAGTAACCAGGCATCTCCCTCAACGGTTGCTAAAAGAATAAAAACACCAAGTTCCTTAATCTTCTGTCTCTTTTCCGCCGCCACCTGGACAATTCCATCAATCTCATTCAGCAGTGAGATCTTAAACGCTGCTTCCGGATTTTTCTGAACCATTCCAGCCTGCTTCTTTGGTAAGCAGCAGTGCTTAAATTTCTTTCCACTGCCACAGGGACACTGTTCATTTCTACCTATCTTTCCCATTACATATCAACCTATCGATGGCATCGTTAAAAGTTTTCAACTAAGCAATCTGCATTTTTGTCTGTTTCAAAGCAATCCTTAAAAAGGATTAGCTGCACTTACTATACCCACAATCATGACACGTCTCACAACCTTCTTCAAAAATCAACTGCCCTGAACATTCGGGGCAGGTGGAAGCAAATCCATGCTGAGTCCCTGCCATAAATGATTTGAACAACTTACTCAACTGAGCAGGAAGGTCAAGCATATGTCCACTTGAACGATCCAATTGCTTAATAATTTCAGAGGCCGGAATATTGAAACGAAGTGCCAGGGAAACCAGACGGCAGGTGGTTGTCCACATGGTCGACTTGTCTTTCAGATCCACGCGGTTATCGAAAGGAAATTTGGCAAAAACTTCCATGGGCTGTTCATTTTCATCGAAGCAGACAATGATATACACGGACTTCTGATCCTGATCCTTCACCCGATAACGCTTGGCACTTAACGTATCCGGAAGTATCTTCTTCGCCCCGGTTGTTGACACCAGAGCCGTCTTCTCTGCCGGCGCACTTTCCTTGGTGTTCAAGACCTGTTGATCCCTTGATCCGTCACGATATACGGTAAGCCCCTTACAACCGAGCTTATACCCCATGATATAGGAAAGTTCCACCTCTTCACGGGTCGCACTATTGGGTAGATTAATAGTCTTGGAAATTGAAGAATCCACACCATTTTTCTGAAGAATTCCCTGCATCTGAATATGATCTTCAGGTGAGACATCCTGAGCGGTACGAAACACTTCCTGCCAATGCACAGGAATTTCATCATGGCCGATAACTGTCCCGGAGTCGGCAACCTTTGCCATCAGTTTTTCAGAATAGAAGCCTTCTCTTCTCGCGACCTGTTCAAAGTGCTTGTTAACAAGGATCAACCTGTCTCCATCCATCACATTTTTTATCATGACGATGGAGAAATAGGGCTCACAGCCGGATGCACAATCTGCAATCATGGAGACAGTGCCGGTTGGCTGAATTGAAGTAAGTGCAGCATTCCTTCTGGCAGGATATTTATTCAGTTTTGCATCATAGGCAGGAAATGCTCCCTTCTCAACAGCCAGTTCCACGGAACGTTCTTCTGCCTTTTCACGCACATAGCTCATTATTTCTGCAGCCTGAGCTCTCCCCTCTTCGCTTCCATAGGGCAGTCCAAGCTGAATCAGGAGATCGTGCAGTCCCATAATCCCCATACCAATCTTCCGGGTCTTGAGTGTCATTTCCTCAATTTCAGGAATAGGAAATCGATTACAGTCAATCACATTATCAAGAAAAGAGGTGGCAACCCGAACAACCTGCCCCATTCGTTTATAATCAACCTTGCCATTCTTAACGAAATTACTGAGATTCAGGGATCCTAAATTACAGGATTCATAGGGAAGTAACCACTGCTCGCCACAGGGGTTGGTTGCTTCAAAATCCCCAAGCTGCGGTGTCATGTTATCTCTATTAGCAGCATCGATAAAGAGGACACCCGGCTCACCGTTATGCCATGCAAGATCGATGATTTTCTCAAAAACTGCCTTTGCATCGAGGGTTTCGCTAACCTCTCCCGTGGAAGGTTCAATCAGGGCATATTCCGTCCCCTCTTCCACTGCTTTCATAAAGTCATCGGTAATGGCCACACTGAAATTAAAGTTATTAAACTTATCCTGATTTTCCTTGGCACTGATAAAATCCATAATATCAGGGTGATCAATACGAAGAACGCCCATATTCGCACCGCGGCGTTTACCGCCCTGCTTGATGGTTTCGGTTGCTGCGTCAAAAACAGCAGCAAAAGAGAGGGGGCCTGAAGCCACTCCCTGGGTTGAGCGAACAGAGGCATTTCTTGAACGAAGCCTGGAGAAGGAATACCCGGTTCCGCCACCTGTCTTATGCACAAGTGCCCCATTGCGAATGGCCGTAAATATTCCATCCATGGAGTCTTCTATCGGCAGAACAAAACAGGCAGAGAGCTGACCTATATCGGTTCCAGCATTCATGAGACATGGAGAGTTAGGGAGAAAATCAAGATGATACATCATTCGAAAATAGGATTCGCGCAAGGCCTCAAACTGTTTACTCTCCTTATCCACCTCAGCTACCGCATTGCTCACCCTCTTACATAGTGTCTCCCAGGTTTCAACGACCTCTCCGGTTCTGTCTTTCAAATAGTAACGTCTTGCAAGGACGGTTTCTGCGGTCTTGGTCAATACCTGTTTCGTGAGATCAGGGGTCATATTTTCCTCATTTGAATAAAAAATAGGGTATCAATGGCTGAAAAGGCTGCTAATAACTAACAGAAATAAGGGCTGTTTTCTCCCATCATTATTTGAACGGGTTATATACCATACTTGTGGTGCCATGCAAGAACAATCTACAACATGTAGTGGAAAACACCACTATGATAGTTTAGGGAATTCTTTAACTTAAAGAAAAATCGAACTATTCGGAACCCCCCTCCATTTTAATTTTTTTCTGCCAATAAATCTTCTGGCCTCAAGCAACCACAACGTGGTACCATGCCCGTGTTCTGTTGAAGATCGACACAATTCATGTGCAGTTTTCCAGATACATGATACTCTTCTCATAAAGTTTGCTGCTTGCCACTAATCCTCAGCCTACCCGCCTGAGAAGGAGTTGTTTCGTGTTGATTATATGGGCATCTGCAGCCTGGACGGCCGCAGCAGAGATCAGGTAAAGTTTACCCACACCGGAGGAAATATATGAAATTTGAAACGGCAGCACTGCATAGTGGACGCAAGGTTGATACTGACACCCTTTCCTGCGGAACCCCGATTTATCGTACCGCTTCCTATCTCTTCAAAGATACCGAGCATGCCGCAAACCTTTTTGCCCTTAAAGAACCTGGCAACATTTACACCAGAATCGGCAATCCCACCCAGGCCGTTCTTGAGGAGCGGATGGCCGCCCTCGAAGGAGGGGCTGCCTCTCTTGCCCTGGCCTCAGGGACTTCCGCAATTTTTTACTCTATTATCAACATCTGTCAGTCCGGTGATGAAGTTGTAGCAGCCAACAATCTCTATGGCGGCACCTATTCCCAGTTTGATTCCATCCTTCCACAGCTTGGAATCAAGGTAACACTTATTGACCCAAAGGATCCCGAAAACTTTAGAAGAGCAATTAACGAAAAAACCAGAGTCCTCTACTGTGAGACCATTGGCAACCCCGGACTCACCATGACTGATATTGAAGCAGTTGCAAAGATTGGCCAGGAGTACAATCTGCCCCTTATCGTCGATGCAACCTTTACTCCACCCTGCCTCCTGCGTCCCATCGATTATGGTGCCGATATTGTCATCCATTCCCTCACCAAATGGATCGGGGGCCATGGCACTGTAATAGGCGGTATTGTCACAGATGCCGGGAAATTCGACTGGACGGATCCCAAATTCACCCTCTTTAACGAACCCGATGCATCCTATCACGGACTTCGTTATGGTCACGATCTTGGAGAAATGAATCCCGTTGCCTTTGCCCTGCGCATGCGTCTGGTTCCTCTGCGCAATCTGGGAGCGTGTATTTCCCCTGACAACTGCTGGTCTGTGCTGCAGGGAATCGAGACCTTGAGTCTTCGTATGGAACGCCATTCTGAAAATGGAATAGCCGTTGCCGAATTTTTGAAAAATCATGACAAGGTGGACTGGGTCAATTATCCGGGACTTACCGATAGTGAAAATTATACCACGGCCAGTCATTACCTTAAAAATGGCTTTGGCGGCATGGTCACCTTTGGCATCAAAGGAGAAGTTGGCGCAGGAAAGCAGTTTATCGAATCCCTGAAACTGTTCTCCCATCTGGCAAATGTCGGTGATGCAAAATCCCTTGCCATCCATCCCGCCTCCACCACCCACTCCCAACTCTCCAAAGAACAGCTTGAGGCATCGGGAATTTCATCCGCCATGATCCGCTTGTCCATCGGCATTGAACATATCGATGATATTATCGCCGATCTTAACCAGGCCCTGGAGAAGAGTTGAAGGTAAGCAAAGAAACATTCAGTTATGAGGTGACGGAAGATTCCCAGCTCTTAGACAGTGGGATACGTTTAAGCCCCATCACCATTGCCTATGAAACCCTGGGTGAACTCAACGAGGCCAGAGACAACGCAATTCTTATCTGTCATGCCTTTTCAGGAGATTCTCATGTGGCAGGCTTTTATGAGGATGATCCACAGGAAAGTAATCCAGGCTGGTGGAACTTCATGGTTGGACCAGGCAAAGGAATCAATACGGACAAATACTTTATTGTCTGCTGCAATATCCTGGGCAGTTGTATGGGGTCCACAGGCCCCTCATCCATAAATCCGAAAACCGGAAAGCCCTATGGGCTCGATTTTCCGATGGTCACCATAGGGGATATGGTAGTCTCTCAAAAACAGGTTCTTGATCACCTTGGAATAACGCGTCTTCATTCCGTTATCGGGGGATCGGTCGGTGGAATGCAGGTTCTTGAGTGGTGTGTACGTTACCCGGAGATGGTCAAATCAGCCATCCCTATTGCGACCACCATGCGTCACTCCGCGCTGGCAATTGCCTTCAATGAAGTGGCACGGCAGGCCATCATGGTCGATCCCAACTGGAATAAAGGAGATTATTACCAGAATCCGGGACCTGACCTGGGACTTGCCGTGGCCCGTATGATTGGACACGTAACCTACCTGTCTGATGAGGCCATGCGGAGAAAGTTTGGACGAAAGCGTCAGGATAACAAAGACTTTTCCTTTAATTTTGAAGCAAATTTCCAGGTGGAGAGCTATCTCCGCTACCAGGGCTCAAAATTTGCTGCCCGCTTTGACGCAAATTCCGTCCTCTATATCAGTAAAGCCGCTGACTATTTTGATCTTGCAGACAAGATCAACACCAGGGAAAGTCTTCAGGATCTACAGGGCAGTCATTCGAAATTTCTGGTCATTTCCTACACCTCCGACTGGCTCTACCCCACCTATCAGGCCAAGGAGCTGGTTCAGGCACTGAAACGCACCGGCCAGGATGTCAGTTTCTGTGAAATTGAAGCCGATTGCGGCCACGATGCCTTTCTTATCAAGGACAGCAGACTCACCAATCTTTTAGAAGGATTTCTCGATGGCATTGAACCCTCCTGAACAACTCCGCTTCGATCTCTCCATTATCGCTTCCTGGATCAAACCAGGGGCCCGGGTACTTGACCTAGGCTGCGGCCGTGGAGATCTGCTGGCCTGGCTTACACAGCACAAAAATATCCAGGGAACCGGGATTGAACAGAACAAGGAAAAGGCTGCCGCCTGTATTGGTCGTGGCCTGAGTGTTCTGCAGGGCGACCTGAGGGATGAAGTACAGGACTACCCCGACGGCTGTTTTGACGTGGTTATTCTCAGCCAGACCCTGCAGCAGGTGTATCAACCGGATGAACTCCTGAAATCACTGGCAAGAATCGGTAAACAGGTGATCGTGAGCTTCCCGAACTTCAGCCACTTTTCCATCCGCATGCAAATTCTCTTCAAAGGGCAGGCCCCGAAAAGCAATGAACTCCCGTATTCCTGGTACGACACTCCGAATATCCGGGTTATCACCCTTGCTGACTTCCGAAAATTTTCAAAAGAAGTGGGCTACACTATTGTCAAGGAATGTGCCATCAATACCCATGACCAGGAAAGACACGGTAAAATAGTTTCCATCTTTTCCAATCTCCGCGCCACCTATGGTCTGTTTCTTATCGAAACCTGATTACCATCGAAACTCAACTTTGCAACCCCGAGTTTTTTCGTGTCGATTATATGGGACGCCATAAACCCATCCCTGGGGGCTCTACTGCGGCCATCCAGGCCGCAGATGCCCATATAATCAACACGAAAAAACTCCTCCTCAGACGGGTAGACTGAGGATTAGTGGTAATCAGGTATCGAAAAGACTGAACCTGATATCAAATAGCCGACACCATTGTTTTTCCCTCTCCACTTAATAATAATTCTTGACGATTCCACCCATGGTGAACATCTTGTAGGTAAATCTCTGCAAAGGCAGTTTACCCTTACCTGAATCAATGGACTCTCATGAAAGCAACAGAACAGCGATTGGAAGAACATCTCATACTGGAAAAGCCCTACTACCTCGCGGCTGGCAAGGAGGTTGAAATTGCCCTGGCTGCTCATAAAAATGGCCTCCCCCTCCTCTTGAAAGGCCCGACCGGCTGCGGAAAAACCAGATTCATGCAATTTCTGGCCTGGAAACTGAAGCTCCCTCTTATCACCGTTTCCTGCCACGATGACCTTTCAACCAGTGACCTTGTTGGCCGCTTTCTTATTCGTTCGGGAGAGGCGGTATGGACCGATGGCCCCCTGACTCTGGCGGTGCGGGCAGGCGCAATCTGCTACCTGGATGAAATTGTAGAGGCCAGAAAAGATACCACGGTGGTTATTCATCCCCTCGCTGATGACCGCCGCGAACTCCCCGTTGAGAAACTCGGGGAACTCCTCAGCGCTCCTCCTGAATTCATGATCAGCGTCTCCTACAACCCTGGATATCAGAGCGTGCTGAAGGATCTGAAGCCCTCAACACGGCAACGCTTTGTTGCCATTTCCTTTGACTACCCAGAACCTGACACAGAAGCTGAAATTGTCGCAATCGAGGGTGGTATCGACAGAAAGCTTGCGCTTTCCCTGGTAAAACTGGCCGGAATGACACGAAGCCTCAAAGAATCTGGGCTGGCGGAAGGTGCATCCACACGGCTCCTTATCCAGACGGGACAGCTGGTTCGTGATGGAATAGACATTCACACAGCCTGCCGTGCCGCACTTATTGAACCACTCAGCGATGACCCGGAGCTCCTTGCTGCCCTGGAGGAAATGGTAAGCTCAATATTCTGATGGATTTATAGACACCAGTATGAAACTCGCACTGCTCACAGAACGCTTTTACGATCTTGTTGCTCCTGATATCCCAAATGAATGGGACGTTGAAGAAGTGCTTGATCCTCTGGTAGATGAGACAGATTCTGTCTGTGAAGCAATCCTTGGCCACATACCGATCATCTGGCCTGTTTCCCACTCGCTCTGTTTTGATTTTCTTCGCCTGCTTCCAGATACCTTGAAACACCTGGATCTGGAGCAGATCCCTCGATGGATCGGAATCACCCTTGATCATTATGAAACCGATGGACTCCGTGCAGCCCAGCGTTTTATGCAGGATGACATTGAAACCTACCTCTCGAAACTTTCCGGAACCGGAGGCCTCAGTCTTGTTTCCGTTGAGAAAAAGCTTCTCCCTTACATTCGAGGCATAGCACGAGACGAATTGAATATTTGTGGTTGCAGACAGATTTACACCGACACTGCATCCATCTTTATCCCGGATGAACTCAACGTTTTCAGCGAACATACCGATAATTTCCTTCTTTACAAACTTATAGTCACCTTTCAATGGGGATTCATAGCCTGTAGAAGTTTCGTAAACTGCCCTCCTCCAAACCACGTTCATCAGGGAAACGAAGAGGACACGCTCTGGCTCCGATCATTTATTGAGTCTTTCAAGGAACCTCTACTCGCCCGGGACATTTACCACACCCTGGAATCCATACGAGTACGTGTTTTTCTCGAACAGGAATTTCCAGGACTTGTCCGTGCCGCAGGAAAACATATTTTCCCACACCTCCAAGCTGACAGCACCCACTCGCTGAGCGATCTGCAGCGGTTGCTCATTGCTAATAAAGGCCAATTAGATAAGCACCTAGGCATTATTATAGGTGAACCAGAAGCCAATAACTATATTCACGGACACGCTTCTGCATGCGACTCGGTGCAACTCACCACAAAACTCTATCCCCTCTTCAATACAAACTCCGTTGAGGAGTATACGCCCATTTTGGCCTTCCCTTTCCAGGGCGTTTTGAGATTGCGTGCCGTAGACTCCGCCTGCAGGGTTCGTGAACACAAAATGGGTGAACAGTTTGCCGATATGATGGCAGCACATCTCCTTTCCCTTTCCAAAAAAGAACTGAACAGAATCTTCAAGGAAGACAAACTGGACAGTGGTGAGAAAGGGCTTGCCGAATCAGATATCAGTATGATCATGGACAGTGAATTTGCCCAGACTGTCGACCGGGAAAAAGAGGCACCCCTGCTGGTCACTATTAATAACGAAGAAGTGCAGATGCCAGAGGAACTTGAGAGCTTCTCAAAAAGTTTCTTCGATGAATTTGGACACCTTCCTGTACAATTTTTGTCAGCCGCCGCCGGAAAGGCAGGACAGGAGATGCTTGAACACAGCGTTACCGGTCAGAATGAAGCGATGTCACCATCCGCTGATGCCCTGCTCTACGATGAGTGGGATTACCGGAGGCAGGGCTACAGAAAGAACTGGTGTTCTCTGCACCTGAAAAATCTGAAACCCATTCACTCTTCCTTTATCCAAAACACCCTTAACACCTATCATGGACTCACCATTCGCCTGCGGCATCAGTTCGAGATGATGCGGAGCCAGGAACGCTTCGTCAAACGCCAGCGGGAAGGAGACGATATTGATTTTGATGCCTTAGTCGAGTCTATTTCCGATTCCAGTGCAGGAATTTCTTCCTCGGACCGCCTGTTCATCCGTCTGAAACGTGACGAACGTGACATCGCTGTTCTCTTTCTGGTGGACATGTCCAACTCCACGGCCGGATGGGTCAATAACGCCCTGAAGGAATCCCTGGTTCTTATGGCGGAAGCCATGGAAGTGCTGGGGGACCGTTACGGAATATACGGTTTTTCGGGAATGCGTAGATCACGCTGCGAGCTCTACCATGTAAAACATCTTACAGAACCCTATGGCGATGCAGTCAAGGAACGCATCGGCTCAATTGCCCCAAGCGAATATACGAGAATGGGGCCACCCATTCGCCATGCCACCAGCCTGCTCAAGGAAATCGATGCCAAGGTGCGCCTTATTATCACCCTGACAGACGGCAAGCCCGAGGACTATGATGATTACAAGGGTGAGTACGCCATAGAGGACACCCGTCATGCACTCCTTGAGGCCAAGGCTGCAGACATCCACCCCTTCTGTATCACCATTGATCATCATGCCAGGGATTATATGCAGCACATGTATGGCCCCGCCAACTATATATTTATCGATAATGTGAGAAAACTCCCTCTCAGGATGCCAGAGATTTATCGCGTACTAACCAGTTAATCTGCTTATATTGTTTCTACTCTGCGGAATGCAGTTGACAACTATTCTTACAATGATAAGCTTTTAGGCAAGCTTGTTATTGCCAGTTTTTTCCGTACCATCAATACAAGTACCGAAGAATTCTCTCCATTGCACTACAAGAGGCCTGCTCTATGTTTACCCGACTACAATTAAGTGACTCCACTGCTGCCAATGTTGAATGGGACATGACTCCTGATCTTGCCTTTTGTACATTTTCAGCAAAGGGATTACGCGATGACTTGAGCAACAGTGACGAACGGGTCTGTTATTTTTTTGTTGATAACTATGGAGAACTACCAAGACTCTACCTGATGGAACGAGGAACGCGCTTTGTCAATATTCTTGCTGAGGTTAAAGCTCCCATAGAGATGCTGAATGACGCTATTATCAGCCATGGCAGTGCCCTCTCTTCCAAAGACAATTTCCCCGTTGACGCAGCATTAAAGGCATGGTTGATCAGCGAAGTCGTGGAACGGGAAAACAGTCCTTTTCTTTTCCCAACGCTTCAGCAGAGCACAGAGCGTGAAGATTTTGGAGTTCCACTTCCTGTCGCTGGAGAAGGCGGGTTCCAAGGACCACGACGATCCCTCCCTCAAGAGCAATGCACTCTTTCTGAAAATCAACTGGAGCAAATCATCACTCAGTGGAACTTTTACGACACTCTCCTGAACCCTCTTGGAGAATTCACCAACGCACTGACGGACAGTGGCGATGGGCTCACTGTCATCGATGAGGCAACAGGAATCATGTGGCAGCGATCCGGTCTGGATCTTTCTTCAATCCGTAAAATGACACGTGATATTGAAGAACTCAACAAAAAGAGCTTTGCCGGATATCACGACTGGCGGTTTCCCACTGTGGAAGAGGCAATGTCACTTATGGAGACCAGTCCAAATGCCAAGGGTCTCTATCTCCATTCCTGTTTTTCCAAAGAACAGCCCTTTATTTTTGTTGCCGCAAAACGTTCCCCTACGGGCTACTGGTTTGTGGATTATAAACAGGGAAAGGTGTACTGGTCGTCAGGTACTGTTCCCGGAGGATTCGCCAGGTTATGCAGAAATGGTGCGAAACGTTGATAATCAGGAACTTGTGTATACTTTCACCCCTGACACTATTCACCTTAACAGGTATATTTCAGATGAGGAAAGCAGGAAGGCCGATACTGACAGTATTCAACGCAATTCTTATTCTTCTTCTCTCTACCACCACAGTTTTCGCAGTCACTCCCGCCCAGATCAACGCTGAATTGCTCAAAAATGTCTCTACAAATCCTCAGGGAGTAAACGGGGCTGAGTGGTGCAACCTTCAGGCAATACGTCAAGAACAGTGGATCTGTAACGTTTACCATACTCTTGGTGTTCGTCCCCTGTGGGTAGATAGCAATGGCCCGACTGAACAGGCCAAACACATAGCATCCGCCCTAACATCAGGTACAGCCGATGGGTTTAATCCCGATGACTATGGTGTCCCGAAAATAGAAGCACTTTGGGAAAGTCGAACTGCCGCAGATCTTGCCAGGCTGGACATGGAGATAACCATCGGTCTCCTCGAATATATCCACGATATGCAGAAAGGTCGATTTGCCCCCAAATTCAAGGATCCGAAGCTTTTTGCTCAGGCAGGAGGCAATTCTGTTTTCAGCCCTGTCAAAGCCTTGACTGAAGCACGCAGCAGTACTGACATTACACTTTTCCTGGAAAATCTTGCGCCGAGGCATCGCCATTACCGGGAACTGAAGAGTGCTTTAAAACATTACCGATCCATTGCTGAAAATGGTGGCTGGCCAGTGTTTCCATCTGGTGAAACACTACACCCGAACGACTCGGATCCACGTGTTCCTGCCCTTCGGGACTTGCTGACAAAAACTGGAGACCTGGCAAAGGAGATTGATTCAAGCCAGCAAGTATATGATACCGAGCTGGTGGAGGCCATCAAACGTTTTCAAGGACGACACAGTTTAGAAATTGACGGAATCATAGGGAAGAATACCACAAATGTCCTTATAGTTCCCGTTGAAAAACGTATTCAGCAGATCCTTATAAATATGGAGCGCTGGAGATGGACGAAGCATGAACTTGGCTCCAGGTATGTGCTTGTGGACATTGCAGGATTCAACCTTCAGGGAGTGGTAAATGATATTCCACAACTGGAGATGCGAGTCATCGTCGGGAAACTCCATCATGCGACCCCTGTTTTCAGTGATGCTATAAAATATATTGAATTCAATCCGTTCTGGAATATCACTTCGAGTATCGCTCGCAATGAAATGCTGCCGGAATTGAGAAAGAACAAGAACTACCTTGAGACCAAACATATTCGACTTTTTTCAAACTGGCAGTCTGACGGAAAAGAGTTAGCCCCCGAAACCATTAACTGGGATGAGGTCAGTCGGAGACAGATAAGTCGCTACAAATTACGCCAGGATCCGGGCCCATGGAATGCCCTTGGTGTTGTTAAATTTGTATTCCCAAACAAGTACAGTGTTTACCTCCACGACACGCCAGGTCAGGAGCTGTTTAAAGAGGAAAACCGTGCCTTCAGCCATGGCTGTATCAGACTCAACAAACCGAGAAAGCTTGCAGAGTTTCTTCTTGCATTCAATAATGCGGGATGGACGGAGGAAGTAATCAATCAGGTTATTGAAAAGAAAAAACGAAGAGTCGTCAGGTTGGTCGAGCCAGTTCCGATACATCTGGTCTATCAGACAGCATGGGTAAATAAAAACGGAACACTGCACTTCAGCAGGGATATTTACGGGCGTGACAAGAAACTTATAGAAGCCCTGTTTGGAAAGGGATAGGGCTACAGGAAGCTTGTGGAAGAAAACTACCAGAAACGGACTCGGCCAGTGTCCAGATGAACGAAATTGGATTTACCATAAAAGCCAACTCCACCACGCTTCATATCAAGAGCGCACTGCTGGACTTTTCTGGTTGAGACCCCTGTCATCCGTATATCTATAGCCTGTCCCAGCATATGAAGACTTCGTTTTGCAACCTTGGAGCTCTTCTTACTGAGCTGCTGGTTCGTTTTGAGGGAGCGATATCCGGAAATCACTTCAAAGGTTCTCTGTCCTCCAAATTCTCGACGGATAGAACTCAGTATATCGAGAAGATGCGGGTCAATGGGATGCATTTCCCCGGTACGGAAGTCTCTAAGAAAGTGGTTTATTTTTGACAAAGCCCGCGGATCATACCGATTTTGGCTGCCATACACAATATCCAGCTTTTTCCCTGTATGGGTATGGTAAAAAGAAAGCGCACGAGGATTGCTTGCTGCTTCGGATATTGCCGGCAGAGACAAAGCGGTAACTGTCACCACCGCCATTGATAAAAATTGACGACGATTTATAGAGGAATTTAATATAGTTGCAGACATAATACTCTTTCATATGGACGTTTCAAGAAATTCTAATTTTGTTGTTGTATTCAAATTTACCACAAATTTCAACCCCTCCGACTAAATATACATTGAATATTCCATCTTTTTTCACGATTGGCTCATATGGCGCCACGTGACAGTTAAAAAAATGGGTCACAAGCCAAATCACAAGACAATCGAGAAATTCCCATCTACAATCCAGCTCTCTCCTTGTAATTTTCCCCTCGCTTCATGTAGAATTCAACTAAGGAACCATAAGGAACAAAACAGAATACCATCAGCATGTTAGGGGAAAGGAGGCTCTCTATTGACTACTGAAACCGACAAAAAGAGAGACACCTTCGAGTTAACCAAGATTTTCCGCAATATTCAGAAAAAAAAAGAGGCCTATTCACACTATCATTTTTCCAGGGCTCAGGATGATATCTTTAAAACATTTTTTGACCTTGCCCAAGAGTATGATTCTATAAATAATTTTTACCGTATATCCGTTGCCGTCATCAAGTGTTTTATGATGACAGATGCTCGTCTCCACCTTTGGGATCCATCGGAAAATAGCCTTATGATGGTGTGTGACAGTGTTCACGGTATCTCCTCTGAAAAACTCAAAACACCATCCTCTGTCGTACTCAGTAATGAATCCTATTTTATCGAAGATTCCTTCTTTGTTCCCATATACAGTAAACACTATAACAGAGAAAATGAGACACAGGTTCACACAGATGTTCTCGGTATGCTGGAAGTTCTGGCTCACCGCGAATTAAACGAAGAAGAACAGTTTTTTCTCAAAAAATACGCCAACAGGATCGGCTTCAATCTTCACAACAGGAATATTACGAGACAAAATAATGATCACCTCAAATTCATCAAAAACCTTGTCCAGGATATTGAGCATAATGTCATCATCCCCAATATGTACTTCACCCATCTCTTCAACCGACTTTTAAAAAAAATAAAAGAGATAAACAATCTTGAGAAAGAGAGAAGACGACTGCAATATCAAGAAAAGACGGAAGAATATAATCAGCTTAACCAAAAAACAGCCTTTGCCATTGAAGATTTACTTCATATCCACAACGATCTACAGAGACATCATACTCAGACCAGCATGTTCCTCGAAAGCCTTTTTCGCCGGGATCACTTTGAGAAAGGCCATCTGGTTCTTCACCTCAAGAGATGTCTTGTTGATAAAGATATCATAGCTCCCCAGCTTGACCACTATAAAAGTCGTTTAGAGCATCGCGGCATTACAATTGAGAGCCCCCTGGACATGATCGGGGAGGAGATCCCATTACGTGTTGATATTGGCCTCCTCTCCCAGGTGTATGCAAATTTATTCTCCAATGCAGTAAAGTATACCAGGGAAATAATCGACTACGATGGTCATCCGGCTAAAGTAATGGCATATGGGCGTGATATTTTGTTGAACTATTTTGGCCCTGGCAAGAACGGAATCAAACTCAATGTATTTACCACTGGCCCTCACCTCACTCGTGACGAAGCTCTCACAATCTTTGCTGAAGGGCATCGGGGTGACAACACCGGCAATGAGCCAGGGAGTGGGCATGGTCTCCAGTTTATCAAACAGGTCGTTGAACTCCATAAGGGGGTTGTTGGCTATGAACCAACGGCAGGAGGCAACAACTTTTATTTCATTCTTCCCCTTCCCCGGTTAAAAACGATCACCAGCGAGTAATAGCCAGAATATCTGTCCATTGTGAAAATACACATAGATATCATACCAGCACGCCATTACTGACAAAAAGGAAAAATTTGCATGACTGTTAACTCCAACCAGGATTCTACAAAGAGCTCTCCTTCGTTAAGCAGGCCACTTCTTTACCGCCTTATGATTCCCCTCAGCACTACAATTCTGCTGCTGGTCCTTGCCTTCACGACGGCCTTCCTCATGGTTCATCAGCAGGATATGCAACGCTTCAACCAGCATATCATGACAGATGCAGGCCGTAGCCTAAAAATATCATTGATCAGAAACGCTCAGATGCTCAACTCCATGGAAGATATTTTTCTTAAAGACAGATACCTGTACGAGGCACTTCAGGCTCAGGATCGTGAGCGCCTGCGCACTCTCTATGGTCCAATTTTCGAGAAACTCCACGAAAAGTATTCCATCACCCACTTTTACTTCCACCTTCCCAATCGCACGAACCTGCTTCGACTACATAAGCCGAATATGCATGGCGATCTGATTGATCGTTTTACCGCCCGTGAATCTGCACGAAGTGGCAAGACTGCCAGCGGGATTGAACTTGGTCCTTTGGGAACCTTCACCTTACGCGTTGTACAGCCGATCTATGTCGCCGAAACACTTATCGGCTATATAGAGCTTGGCCAGGAAATTGAAACATTACTGCAAGCTATCCACAGACGGTTGGGAGTTGAGATGGCGGTCACCATCCACAAAGATGCATTGGATCAGAAGCAATGGGAAGCAGGCATGAATATGCTCGGCAGGGAGGCGAACTGGAACAGGTACAGGGAGGAGGTGTTGATCTACCACTCCCTGCCTCATTTCTCATCCGAACTCGACCAGTTTGTCCACGGAAACAAAGACCATCGACACAACGAAATAACAAAAAAAATTCTGTTTGACAACAAATCGTGGCAAGTTTTATCCCATTCCCTGCAAGATGCTTCTGGTACTGATGTTGGTGATCTGATTGTCTTCCGGGATATAACAGATTCCCAGGAGGCATTTGTCCAACTCGCTGCAATAACCGCAGCTATGGCACTGATCCTGCTCAGTGGATTATTTACCTTCTTCTATGTGATGCTCCGCCGCAGTGATAACAGCATCCAGGCTCAACATGCCAAACTGGTCGAAAGTGAGGGGCGGCATCGATCTCTGCTTGATGCCATTAACCGCTCCGGTATTTTTCTCTTCGTCGTTGATGGTGACTATCGGGTGCGATATATGAACGAGTCGATGAGGGAGACATTCGGTCAGGCCTCAGGAAAGCTCTGTTACCATGATGTTGCCGGTTATGAGACTCCCTGCTCCCATTGCCGTTTAGAGGAAGTGATCGGGAGTCAGAAAACTGTTTACTACCATTCCACACTTGCAAATGGTCGTACTTTCAACATGATTGCAGTACCCTATGTGGACACCGATGGAACTGCATGTAAACTGGAAGTAATGCAGGATATTACCAGGCAACGCCAGGTCGAAGATGAGAAAGAAATGCTTGAGCAAAAACTGCAGCGTGCTCAAAAAATGGAGGCAATTGGTCTCCTCGCGGGAGGAGTTGCTCATGACCTGAATAATATTCTCTCAGGAATCGTTGCTTATCCAGAATTGCTACTTTTGAAACTACCAGAGGACAGCGAACTGAGGAAACCTATTGCTGCAATCCAGGAATCGGGCAAACGGGCCGCTGCAGTGGTTGATGACCTCCTCACCGTAGCCAGAGGTGTAGCAAGAGTCAAGGAATCCTGCAATTTGAATCTGTTGATCCAAGAGTACCTCGATTCTCCTGAATACAAGGCTCTGAGATCATTGCACCCTCATGTGACATACAGACACCAATTAGAAGCATCACATCCTGTTCTTACCTGCTCACCAGTACACATCAAAAAAAGTCTCATGAACCTGGTCATCAACGCAACAGAGGCTGTCACTGATGAGGGTAGCATAATTATATCCACCTCAAATCACTATATCGACGATGCTGCAGCGGATGCGCAAAACATGCGGGCAGGAGAATACCTTATTCTCGGAGTTCAGGACTCTGGTTCTGGTATCCCGGATAAGGATTTAATTCATATTTTTGAACCATTTTATACAAAAAAAGTGATGGGAAGAAGCGGTACAGGCCTTGGACTGGCAGTGGTCTGGAATACCGTGGAGGAGCACCAGGGGAAAATTTTCGTTGAAAGTGGTGAAAATGGGACACTTTTCCAGCTCTATTTTCCGGTGAGCAAAAAGGGGGAAATCACTCAAACCATGGACGCCCAGGCAGAAATTCTTACCGGCAACGGTGAACATGTGTTAGTTGTTGACGATGAACCTCACCTGCGAGACATTGCGAGCCAGATGTTACACTCTCTTGGTTATAACGTGGCATCAGTCTGTTCCGGTGAATTGGCAGTTCAGTTTGTCAAAGAAAAGCCCGTTGACCTTCTGGTGATAGATATGCTGATGGAACCGGGTATGAATGGACGGCAAACATACGAAGCAATACTGAAGCTCTACCCAGATCAGAAAGCCATTGTTGTTAGTGGATTTTCTGAAAGTGACGATGTGAAAACTACACTGCAGCTTGGTGCCAACGGTTTTATAAAGAAACCTTACACACTCGAGGACCTTGGTCGGGTGGTCCGGAGGGCATTCAATTGTTATAATACAGATTGACATCTGGTAGCGAGGTGGGACTCGAACTAATGACCTAACATACTGTTACAACTGGCTGCAAAATAGCCACACCCAAATGTAACGTTTATCGAAACTACTGCTCATTTTTCAGAGGGTATACTCTTCCCCTAAACAGGGGAGCAATATCATTAGGAATTTCCTCCCTAACTAGATCTGCATCTCACAAAAAATATCTTTGGAAATATTTTTACTTTGGCTTGCAGAAAACTTGCTACGTATATTCAGGAATAAGCTCAAATATCCGTTTCTCTCTCCACTGTTGACCTTAGCACTGGTAATCCTATTTGACTTTTCCCCGCCTCGTGTCATAGACTACATAAGATCGTAGCAAAGCTTTTACGATTTCTTCACTCCTCAAATCGCTTCTCAAGTTGAGATTGCCATAGCTCATGCACTCTATTTGCTTTTCCTTTCCTCAAGTGTTTAAATCAAGGAAAAGTTTTCCACTTGAAAGGAGCATTTTAATAACAAGTGAGTTTCCGAGCCTGTTTTTTTTCCATCTATGAGTCAGCACTGAAATGAAATCTAATAATTTTCTCGGGCAGAGTAAGCCTTGGGTTTTTATTCTATTCACCGTATGCCTGTTGATGGGTGGAGGGACGGCCTTCCAGTACCTGAGACCCGATGAAGTAGAAGTCATTCGGCCGCACCGTGGCTTAGCCGTGCAGGCCGTCTATGCGACCGGGACAGTGGAGGCGCTTTCCATGCTACCGATTTCCCCGCGCATCACCGCCCGCCTGATGGAGTTGCATGTTGATGAAGGTTCTACCGTAACAAAAGACCAGCTGCTTGCCCGGATGGAAGACAGAGACTTGCGCCAGAAGTTTGAGGAATTACAGATCCATGAAGCATTCTTGAAGCAAGAATTTAAGCGTAAGCAAACCTTGCAGCAACAACATGCCATATCCAACTCAGAGTATGATCGCGCCCGGACTGAATGGCAAGCCGCGAAGGCTGCTATGGACAAAGCCGCTACCGAATCCGATTTCATGAAGTTGATTGCCCCGGCAGATGGTCGCATTATTCGTCGTGACGGGGAAGTCGGTCAGCTTATTCTCGTGAATCAACCTATATTCTGGCTTACCTGCTGCTCAGAGCTGCGTGTTTCCGCGGAAGTGGATGAAGAGGATATTATTCTCGTACAGCCTGGACAAAAGGTCTTGATCCGTGCCGATGCATTTCCTGCCCAGACGTTTGAAGGAACGGTACAAAGCATAACGCCCAAGGGGGATCCGGTGTCGCGCAGTTATCGTGTGCGTATTGGCCTCAGCGAAGAAACCCCGCTTATGATCGGAATGACCGCAGAAACCAATATCATCATCCGTGAAACGCCGAAAGCGCTGTTATTGCCTTCCGGTACGGTAGTGCAGGGAAAAGTATGGCTGGTTGAAGGGAATAAGCTCGTAAAGCGGACGGTTTCCGTCGGTACTCAAGGTCTCAAGGAAACGGAAATTCTCAACGGTATTGAAGCAGGTGATCTCATTGTCCTCAAGCCCAATATCGCACTGGAAGAAGGGGTAAAAATACGCGCCCGGATAGTCCAGCAGGAGCAATAGTTATGCGGCTGCTGGCACATATCGCCTTCAAGCATCTGCTTGCCCGCAGGCGGCAAAGTCTCGTTTCGTTGCTGGGTATAATACTGGGCGTGTCTTTTTTTCTTACGATTTCTTCTCTGATGCAGGGTTCGGAAAAAGAATTTATCAGGGTGCTGATAGATAACATGCCACATATTTTTATCACAGATACCTATCGCAATCCAAGCCTGCAGCCAGTCGAGCAGTTTTATGGCAGGAGTGGGGCAATTGAGGTGCGTAGCGTCAAACCCCTCACCGAAACTCGCGGCATTCGTGGTTTCGAGCAGATCGTCGATTACCTGCGCTCTATTCCTGGAATAAACGCTTCCCCCGTGCTTTCGGGGCAGGGCGTCTTGAGTTTTGCTGGCAAAAATATCGGTATCGTGCTCGATGGTATGATCCCTGAAGATATAAAGGATGTCGTCACCATCCAGGACTACATGATTTCCGGCAGTTTAAGCGATTTGATCGCAAACCCCAGCGGTATTATCCTTGGCAAGGAGTTGCTTCGGACATTCTCCCTAAAACGAGGTGATAACATCACTGTAACTGCTCCAACCGGGCAAATACGGACCTTCAAAATTCTGGGAGTTTTCAATACCGGCAGGGCGGAATATGACCTGAACCATGGTTTTGTCTCGCTCAAACGTATGCAGGTATTGATGGATCGTCCGCATCGGGCCAATACCATCATCGTTAAGCTGTCGGATCCTTACCGCGCCCGCGCCATTGCTGCCGATCTGGAAAATCGTATCGGCTATAAAAGCATATCATGGCAGGAATCATCGGAAGATCTGATGAGTACGCTCGCCATTCGTAATATCATCATGTACAGCGTTGTCAGTTCAGTGCTTATCGTTGCAGCATTTGGGATTTATAATGTCATTTCCACGGTGGTGATGGAGAAGCATCGCGATATCGCGATCCTCAAATCCATGGGCTTTCTTGCACGCGATATCCAGCGGATTTTTGTCATACAGGGTTTTATCCTTGGGATTACCGGCAGTTTGCTTGGCCTGCCCCTTGGCAGCGCACTCATGTATGCTATTATGCAGATTGAGTTCAAGCCGCCGGGCAGCACGGAGCCCATCGTAATGCCGCTTGACTGGGGATGGATGCAATTTGCCATCGCCACTGGGTTCGCTCTGAGCGCGGCTCTTATCGCCGCATTTCTGCCCGCACGTAAAGGCGCTCGTGTTCAACCGGTCGATATCTTGCGGGGCGGCATATGAGCGATATCGTAATAAAAACTGAGAACATTACACGCATACTTACCGGCGAGGTGCCGGTTACGCTGGTGGCAGACGCAGGTTTGGAGATTCGGCGCGGGGAGTTTGTGGTGATCACGGGACCATCCGGATCGGGGAAATCCTCATTGCTTTATCTGCTTGGACTGCTTGATACTCCAAGCAGCGGAACTATCTGGATGAATGGCGAGAACGTCTCTACCTATAGCGAGGACAGACTTGCCAAATTGCGCCTTGTAGACGTGGGCTTTGTCTTTCAATTTCATTTCCTGTTGCCGGAATTCTCAGCGCTGGAAAATGTAATGTTGCCCATGCAGCGTCTAGGTGGGTTGCCCGATACCCAGGTTCGCACCCGTGCGGCATCCTTGCTCACAGATCTAGGGATTGAAAAACAGCAGAATAAACTGCCGCACCAACTTTCCGGTGGCCAGAGCCAACGTGTTGCTATCGCCCGTGCAATGGCCAATAACCCGCAACTGATCCTTGCCGACGAACCGACCGGCAACCTCGATTCAGCCTCAAGCGAGAATGTGGAGAATATCCTTAAAGATCTGGCGCACGAGTATAATCGCGCCGTAGCGGTCGTCACCCACGAAACCCGTATTGCCTCAGCTGCCGACCGTGTGATCACGATCGTTGATGGCAGGATTCATGTGTAAATAGCCAAATACGGCACTCTGGCTGCATAAAGGAAATAAAGTGTTTCCATCCATCTGATGGCTTCGGTGTCGTTCACCTTGCCAAGATACCGTTGAGTCGTAGAAAGATCTGCGTGGCGCAACTCAATGTTCACGAGTTTACCTGCTTTCTTGACCATCGACCAAGCAGCAACATAAGAGATAGGGAATATTCTGTTATCCGAGTCAATATTGTTGTCTTTCGTATAGTCGTTTAACCTTACCAATAATTTCCGTGAAACATAAACTACTTCTCCCGGTCTCCCACTTTTCGGATTTTGGATGGTCAAATTTCTTTCTCTGATATCACATGGTCTGAGATTTAGAACTTCACCGATCCTCATACCGCCCCTTGCCATAAACTCGACTATTAATCTGTTACGGATATTCATTGTCCGAAATATAATCTCATCAAAAAGGTAAATGCTGCACAAAGCGGGTCGAAAAGCGGGTTACTTAAACAATCACATACTACAACAAACATATACGGCAGATTTCTTTACATATTTAACATCATGTTCGTGTCTTGCTCCGGCAGCTATCTCGCGTAGAAATAGCTGCTTTTAAAATTTAGCCTACCTTCCCAAAAGGGCGACATCGGGGCGACATCACAAAATATACCACCAACAGAACAGACATTACTAACTGATTTTACTGGTGGGCGAGGTGGGATTCGAACCCACGACCTTCGGCTTCGGAGGCCGACACTCTATCCAACTGAGCTACCCGCCCTTGGGATAATCTATAGAATAAAAAAAGAAAACTCGTGTTGTCTCTATACCATCTGAATTTTTCCTACACCATCTTTTTCTCAACCCCCGATAAAAGAAAGTCTTAGGATGAGAAAATTTGACAGTTCTCACATCTTCTCAAGATACGCCTCCCATTCCAAAGGGAGCATACTCTTTTTTTTGGTATTACAGGCCTTACAACAGGGAACAAGGTTATCCTTTGTGCTCAGTCCTCCACGCGCAAGAGGTACCAGGTGATCCATGGTCAGGTCTTTAAAAGCAGATTGCTTTCCGCAGAAATAACATTTTCCGGAAGACGTTTTCTGCTGCCACCACCTGGTTTTTCGAAGATCTCTGGCCTTCGCTCTCTCGGTACGGATTTGCGCATCATCAGGTGTGTCAAAATCAAAAAACTCCCTACTCATGCTACAAGTTCCCCAAGCAGAATTTTCCGTGCCGCTCCAACAAGATACAAAGAGCCAGCGACAAGTATCAAATCATCATTAGCTGCCTGCGATTCAGCTGCGTAGAGAGCCTCTTCCACATTACCGCATAATTCACATCGCTCTCGCAGATGATCCGGGACATTACTCAGCAGTAACTCCGGTTCCGCCGATCGTTCTCCCTTCGGCCTCGTTAAAATAATGATATCAGCAAGAGGAGCCATTGGTGCTAAGGTTTTCTCTAAATCCTTATCGGCCATTGCGCCCCATACAAGAATCAGTTTCCTGTAACTACATTCCGAGTTAAGCGTATGGAGAAGACTTTCTACACCGGCAGGATTATGAGCACCGTCGAGTAAATATGAAACAGCATCAGCATCTCCATGACTCTGCAGCTCTTCTCTTGTTGTACGATTGAGGGAAAAATATTCGAGGCGCCCAGGCCACTTCACCTGGGCCAGCCCCTCTCGTATCTGGCTCTTGGAAAGAAAAAAGCCATCTTTTCTTAACAGTTCAACGACAGCAAGAGCAAGAGAGGCATTTTCAATCTGGTAATCACCTTTCATAGAACAGCGGAGCTTGTCATATGAGGCCCCTGAAAAGCCTTCCTTACCGTCCCACTTCCAGCTACCATCGTCCATGGGGGTTGCAGTAAAGGAATCCCCAAAAAGAAAAAGCTCTGCACCTTTGTCATTACATACAGTGACAAGCTCTTGGAGTCCTGCCCCTGCTTTTACAGCAGACACAACAGGGACACCCTCTTTCACAATGCCTGCCTTCTCTCCTGCAACAGCCGATATGGTATTGCCGAGATACGCCTCATGATCCATGCTCACATTGGTAATGACTGAAACAAGGGGATGGATAATGTTGGTTGCATCCAACCTGCCACCGAGTCCGGTTTCCAGAACAACCAGATCAAGGTCACTCTCTGCAAACCAGAGAAAGGCAAGGGCCGTTGTAAACTCAAAATAAGTGATCTTTTCATCACCCAGAATATCCTGTATTAAAGTAGCCAGCTCAGCAAACTTTTCTTCACTGATAAAGCTATTATTTATTCTGAATCGCTCCCTGACAGAACTGAGATGGGGCGAAGTATAGAGCCCCACCCGATACCCTGCGCCGGATAGAAGTGTTAGCAGGGTCATACTCACAGATCCCTTGCCATTGGTACCTGCGACATGAATTGTTTTCAAACTTCGTTCCGGGTTTCCGACTCTCCCCATAAAGGATTGCATGGCATCCAGACCAAGCTTGATTTTGTGAAACTGGAGACTGTCAAGGTAGTCCCATGCGAGCTGATAGTTCATAGTATTTTGAATTTTGAGAAATTATATATCTATATCAAAGTAATTATCTCTACATTTACAACTTTAATTTTTTTATTTTGGCTACCTACCAAGAGCAACATCCACAAACGTAACATGCTGTAATAATGACAATATACATAATTTCAATTCAAGTATTTCTTAAAGAAAAACCAGCAATACGGCCACCTGAACGATTTTTGAGCAGATTCCTGGATTGTGCTTGAAGATTTCCCAAGAAGAAATTGATCTACGAAGCAACACTCAGACACAATACCATCAAGATGATAAGGTGTTATCTTTTTATTGGCTTTTGTTTGAGTTGTTCAACAAAATACGTCTTATTCCTTCATGGGACAAGGTCAATCCTTTGCCATTTTGCATTTTCTTTGCAATATCACGATAAGACCAGCGATCAGCTTTCAAGCGAACCATTTCCCCTATAAGTTCCTGCTGTTCAGGATCTTGTTCCAGTCGTCCATCCTCCCCAACCTTCCATCCAAATGGAACCGGGCCGCCTAAATACTTCCCTTCCTTTTTCCGCTTCGCCTTACCTGCACGAATGGCAGCTCCATGGTTTCCACGCTCTCCGAAGGATAAAGCGTTACAAAGTTGATAGACCAGTGAAGAAATCCCTTCCGATGCAACCAACTTTTTCTGCGTCGGCATGGAAACATTTCCCTCAAGATCAGCACAGAAAAGAGAAACCTTTTTTTTCTTTAATATTTCAAGAAGTGATAGGGCATTCCTGGGATTACCAAAAACCCATTTCGCATGCATTACCAGTATGTTATCTCCATCGTTAACATTCTTTAACATCAGGGCGCCCTGTTTTCTTTCCATCAAGGAAACAGCCGGAGAATAGGATTCCTCCACCAGGAGTTCGTCACAGTATAATTTCAGTGTTTTTGCATATTCTTCTATTACCAACCGCTGACGCTCAAGTGGTACTAACGCATTACGCTCAACATCCAAAAAAACATATCCGATGGTTGTCATAAACTCTCCTGAAAGAAATTTTGTGGCTTAAACATGACAGAGATGGCAACAGTGCTTTCAATATGTTCCAATATGGAAACTACGTTATAATCATAGGTGCCACTATAGCAACATTACTATTGATAGATGCCATACTATGCTCGACAGTTTTTCTATTTCCCAAAATCCAATCATCCATCCATAAACAGCACATTAACATTATTATATCAATATGTTACAAATGCAAACCCAACATATCAGGTGATAAAATACCACGCGGAACCCCTTCCATCCTATTTTTAGATTCCCATCATTGTCAACAATTAATTTGAATAAATGACAATATGACAACTATTTTTTATGAAATAGAGTCACTTTGCAACATATACTACTCAGATTGTGCCATAACGTAAACTGTTATATTGTTAGTTGACAATTCACGCACTTTAGTTGGTGCTATCGAATAGCACCAGAGAATTTTCAAAAAAAAAGGGGGGGTTGTGGGGTGGATAAAAATACTTAAACGAGAGTCAATTTTGCATAGTCAAGGTGGAGAGTTTTCACTCCATGTCTTTGAAAAATAACATCCACGGAACGGCCCTGCGGTTTATTATTTACCACACCTTCACCAAAGAATGGATGATGCACCCGCACGCCCTTACTCAGGTCTTTCACCGACAGCTTTGTCTTCTTAGCTTTTTTAGTAAAAGTAATAGCACTTGATGCCGTCGAGGTGGACGTGAGAAAAGAAGGTGCATTACGCTCCACCCCATCACTGTCAATTCGTTCAAAAAGCCCAGCGCGTAATTCAGCAAGAAAAGGCGACATTCCAACTCTTCGGAACTGTCGGTCGGGAGTCATAAGTTCACGCGGATAGGTGAGATACAAATATTTCCTCGCTCTGGTTGCAGCCACATAGAGAAGTCTCCGCTCTTCTTCCCACTGTTCGCCAACTTCTGCAGCAGAATGAGGAAACCGCCCATCGGCCAACCCCATCACAAAAACAACATCCCATTCCAAACCTTTTGACGAGTGGATGGTTGACAGAATCATCCGCTCTTTATCCTCTTTTGAGAGACCTTTCCCTGTCTCAGGAGGATCAAGTGTCGTATCATCAACGAAAGTTTGCACATCGGCGTAGCCGGCGACAATGGACTTCAACTGATCAAGATCCTTTTGACGCTTGGGAAAATCATCACGATATATTTTCTCAAATAATGGCTGATAATAGGCCCAGACAAGTTCGTACAGAACCCCAGGAGTTGTCTCCCTCTCCATTTCCATAAACAGTTGCGCAAGACTTTCGACACCATGTCTCCAATTCTTGCCACAGGGATATTCGGATAGCGCCTGACCAGGGCTTCCAGAGGTCGCGATTGTATCAGCAATTTTTCGGGCAGTCTTGGGACCGACCTTGTCAAGATGGAGCAAAATACGGTTCCAGGAAAGGGTATCAAAGGGATTAACGCGGAGCCGCAGAAAGGCAATAACATCTTTCATATGGGCAGACTCCGTAAGCTTCATACCACCTCGCTTCTCAAAATCAACACTTGTGGAATTGAGTTCCATTTCAAGCTTATAGGAATGAAAACCTGATCGAAAAAGTACCGCAATATTGTTCAGTGCTATTCCTTGCCCACGTAACTCCGCAATCTTTTTCGAAACAAAAGCAGCTTCCTCCCGCTCATCACGTCCCGCAAAAAGTCGGGGCTTAAATTTCCCCTCTATTCTGGTGAAAAGTGTCTTTGCATACTTCTCAACAGCATTAGTCATAATATCATTGGTAAGGGACAGGATGGGCTGAGTGGAACGATAGTTTTCTTCGAGTTTAATAATTTTTGTTTCCTTAAACACCTTGGGGAAGCGCATGATATTGTAGAAATCTGCCCCCCGAAAGGAGTAGATGGACTGAGAGTCATCCCCCACCACCATCACATTTTCATGACCGTGGGCGAGCAGTCGTACAATATCCGCCTGAATCAAGTTGGTGTCCTGATACTCATCCACCATGATATGTGAATACCTTGCAGCCATCTCCTGTCTGGCCTCGGGAATTTCATCCAGCAGCCGTTTCCAGTTTACCAACAGATCATCGTAATCCATGAGTCCATTATTAAACTTAAACTCTTTATAATACTTTTCCAGATTCAGGATATCATCCACATGTTCACTGAGATGGGAATAACTTTCGTAAACAAGATCGTCTATGGGGATGGATTTATTCACCGAGCCTGAAAGGATATTAATCAGTACCCTCTTGGTGGGAAACTGTTTGTCACGACCGGTAAGTCCAAGAGACCCCTTTAACAAATTAACAATGCCTTCAGCATCAGCGCGATCAATTATGGTAAAGGAAGAACCGAACCCAAGGTGATGTCCATGTCTGCGAAGCAGCATATTGGCAATACCGTGAAACGTTCCTCCAACCACGCGACGACAGGTTTCATTGAGAAGCTGGCCGGCACGCCAGAGCATTTCCTGAGAGGCCTTTCTGGTAAAAGTGAGCAGGAGTATTCTTTCCGGATCAATCCCCTGTTCCAACAGATAGGCAACCCTGTACACCAGAGTTCGTGTTTTACCACTCCCGGCACCGGCGATGACAAGCAGTGGCCCCTCGGTGCTGGTTACAGCCTCTCGTTGTGAAGCATTGAGTTCATTAAGATTTACTGAAGATTTCAGAGGATCATTCAGATTGCGAAAGATAGTATTTTTCATGGTGGCCACTTTACCACAGAGACTTTTGAGCTGCAACGTCGGTTGACAGAAGAGTCAGGAAGTTTATAGTGTGGCGCAGACTAAGGAATCATACTTATAACTTTTACAGAGAATCAGAACCATGGATACAAGTACAATCGACGCCCTCTTCACCCCTGAAGCCCTACAGCAGCTTTTTCCAAAAGAACGTACAAATGATTTTTTTGAAGCCCTCTTCGGTGATGCCGACGAAGGAGCCTATGACATTGAACTGGGATATGGTGGAGTGAAGGGAAACAATCTGACCATGGAACTTAAACTTCATGAACGCCCTGGATGCTGTCTAGCCTGTAACCTCACTCAGGGTTTACCACAGGTGTTTAGTCGCCATCCAATTATTAATGTGTCCGGTCTGGTTGCCGACGTCAACAAACTGCTGGGAGACAATGTGAAGTGCAAAGAATGGTCACTTGGCTACACTGAACAACGCCAAAAAGAGATGCATGTTATTCCAATCAACATCACCCTGGACTGATTTCATATTCTGTCCAGTTGCGCAAAAATAAGAAAGGCCGATCCTTTTTGAGGATCGGCCTTTCTTGCTAATACGTAGTACTTGTAATTTAACAAACAGTCACCCTGGAACGACCCTCGGATTTAGCATTATACAGAATATCATCAACCCGCTGCATCCACTCATCAAGGTTTTCTTCAAGTCTCCACTGTGTCATACCAATAGACACGCCAAGTTTTGTTTCGGAGTTTGCCCAGATATTCAGTTCATCTATGGCCAGACAGAGACGCTCGGCCAGAATTCTGGCACTCTTCTCATCGGTATCATCCATAACGAGTATAAACTCATCCCCACCAAAACGTACCAGCATATCTGTTGACCGGATACCTTCACGAAAAATATCTGCAACCTTCTTGAGAACAACATCACCCTGTTTATGGCCCAGATTATCATTGATCTGTTTGAAATGATCAAGGTCAAGAGAGGCCATGGTCAGAGGACGATGATACCGTCTTGCTCCACGCATAATATCCAGAATCCGTTCGTCAAAAACCCGCCTGTTGGCAAGACCCGTCAGGGCATCTTTCCTCGCACTTTCAAAAAGCTCCTCATATTCGATGCCACGCCTTAGAGACTCTGCCAGGACAAGTAATGATTCATTTATAAGGCTGATTTCATTGTCAGACAGCGCTTTGTCATTTTTGAGGATAATCAGGATTCCGGCATCTTCAGCAGTCTCAATAAGCCATTTATGGGCATAATGTCCATCTTCACTCATATACGCCTTTGCTTCCTGGTCGGCATTATTGAGAATTTTTTCAGCAAAAGCTATGATGGAACGACGTTTAGGGCCGTGCCCTGAACAGAAGAGATGCTTCTTGGAGCGAACCTGATTTTTATAGCCAACCAACTCGTGCTCAACCTGTGGCATCAACCATACAGAATACGCCTCTATCATTCCGGAAACATCGAGCACGCCAGCCATACGGCCATGCAGTTTGTTCATGAGATCAAGACGTTCTGTCTGTCGCCTGAAATGGTCAAGTTCAACCCAAACCTGATCAAGTGCGTCACTTTTCTGATCAATAGAAGCTGTGTGCGATATAGACATTTTAATACTCATTATATGTTTTCCTCTGTATGTTTTCTTACGGTTATTACTTATATCGGCAGACAGGAGAAATTCCTTAAGCAACTTCCGTCACTTTTTTATTGAGCAATTGTTATGCCAGAAAGAAACAGCAGTCAACATCAAGACAAAAATGAATAAAAATGCATATTATCAAGACATTAGGAAAGGCAGTGAAACGTCACAGGTTTCAGTTCATTTTTTTGACACTCTTTTTCTCGCCTCAACACCCTCTCAAATTTCGTCATATTTTTGACTATCCATGGTGAGTTGCTGATCCTTGCTGTAATCGATTTATTTTAACTGTTTTTTTTTCACCCCGATGCTAGACTTGCAGGCAACTATTCATGTCCAAATCAACCCACATCCCACCATGAAATTAGAATCAATTATTGGTCAGCTTTTCATTCTTGGGTTCAATGGACCATCCATTGATCCAACCCATCGCATAGTTGCTGACATCCGAGACAGAAATCTCGGGGGAGTAATTCTCTTCGATAAACTCCTTGCAAAAAATGAGGCCAGAAACAATATCACAGGCCCTGCTCAGGTAAAAAAATTAACCATTTCTCTGCAAGGCCATGCCACCACCCCTCTTCTTGTGGCCATCGATCAGGAAGGCGGGATGGTCAAAAGATTGAAAGCCGAAACGGGATTCCCTGAGACTGCCAGCGCCAGTGATTTAGGAGATCATGATGACCCCACACTCACAGCTATTCACGCCGGATGCACAGCTCAAACCCTTAATCACCTTGGAATAAACTTCAACCTTGCCCCCGTTGTTGATCTCAATATATTCCCTGGCAATCCCGTAATCGGGAAAATTAAACGCAGTTTTTCCGATGATCCGGAAACGGTTATTCGTCATGCGACGATCTGGATTCAGGAACATAAGAAACTGAATATCCTCTCCTGTCTTAAGCACTTTCCCGGCCATGGAAGCTCTCGAACTGATTCACATCTGGGATTTACCGACATCAGTACTAGCTGGCAGGAAAAGGAACTCACTCCCTTTAAAAGACTCATAGCCCCTGCCAGTCAAACGAGAGTGGAAAGTCTGATGCTCGGCCATCTGTTCAACAGGAACCTTGATCCTCAATATCCTGCCACTCTCTCCCGTATTGTTATTCAGGATCTACTCCGCACTCAAATTGGCTTTAATGGCGTGGTTATAACCGATGATCTTCAGATGAAAGCCATTACTGACAAATATGGCCTTGAAGAATCTGTCTGCCTTGCCCTTGCCGCCGGGGCCGATATGGTTATCGTAGGAAACAACCTGGAGTATGACCCAGATTTTCTTAAGAAAATTATTCCTGCTATTATAAGTGCCGTTAAAGAAAAAAGAATCCCTGAGAGGAGAATTTGTGAAGCCTGGCAGCGTGTCAAAAATATGAAAAAGTACCTTTCCGGATCAAACAGAAAAAGATCAGACTAGAGGAGATACTATGGAAGTACAGGGACAATACACTGAAGAATCTCATACCCCGGTAATAGGATACATCCTGTGGATTTTTGGGTTTCTTGGTGCCCATCGTTTTTACTATGGCCGACCAGTTTCAGGAACGCTCTATTTTTTCACCTTCGGTCTCCTGTTTGTCGGATGGATTATAGACCTCTTCCTTATCCCCGGGATGAACAGAGAAGCATCCTTCAGATTCCGTCAGGGGCAAATAGACTACAATATCGCCTGGATTCTTCTTACTTTTCTTGGCGTCTTCGGAATACACCGATTTTATCAGGGGAAGTGGATATCAGGAATCCTTTATCTTCTAACGGGTGGCTTTTTTCTGATCGGAATTATTTATGACTTCTGGACACTGAATGAGCAGATCAGCCTGATCAACTACGAAACGACATAGTCCTGCCGGCACAAATTACACAGTATCCAGTGTTGAGCGTACCATGGATGCCAGTTTCTGGAGTGTTACCGGTTTAGTAAACCAGGCTGAAAGCCCTGCAGCTTCCAGTTCTTCTTCCGAGAATTTTGCCTCGTATCCGGAACAGAGAATAACGGGAATGGTTGCTCTCAACTTTTTCAGTTCAATACACAGCTCGACACCAGTCATATCAGGCATGGTTAAATCGGTGAGAACTAAATCAAAGGAATAGGGGTTACTGGCGAACAGAGTTAATGCTTTCCGTGGGGAGAGGCAGGTCATTACCTCATACCCCAAAGTTTCCAGTATTTTTTTTGTTACCTCCAGCACAGCTGCCTGATCATCAACCACCAGAACACGCTCGGTACCACCTAAACTGGTCACAGGCCCATCTTCTAGAATCATCCCATCACCCACAGGGACAACACAGGGGAAATACAGATGAAAGACTGTCCCATTCCCTCTCTCACTTTCCAGCTCAATTCGACCTCCGCATTGAGTAACAATCCCATGAACCATAGCAAGACCAAGCCCTGTTCCCTGGCCCTTTTCCTTAGTAGTGAAGTAGGGTTCAAATACTCTTTCCTGAAGATCCAGGGAAATGCCGGGGCCACTATCGGCTACGGACAATTCTACCCAGTCACTTCCGTGAATATCAGGGCTGCTCATAGCGAGCCTCACAGTGATCTTCCCCTGTTCATCACCAATTGCCTGGGCACTGTTTGTGCATAGATTGAGAAGCACCTGGTGCAGTTGAACCGGATCAATGGAAACCATTCCACACTCGGGATCCACATCCTCACGCACCTCTATCGTGGCTGGTAATGTAGCACGGAGGAGTTTTATAACCTCCTTCACTATGGGGTGCAGATATTGAGGGGTTTCTTTTTGTTCCCGGCTTCTTGAAAAAGTCAATATCTGCTCAACCAGACTTTTTGCTCTTTTGGCTGCAGCAAGAATCTCTCCAATAAATTGACCAGAGCTTGAATCAAGATGCTCTTCCCGTTGGGCCATAAGCCGCATGATTTCCGAATAACCGATGATTGGTGTCAGCACATTGTTAAAATCATGGGCTATACCGCCGGCCAGAGTTCCAATGGCTTCCATCTTCTGGGCATGACGGAGTTGCTGCTCCGTCTTTCTCTGTTCGGTGCGATCAAGCAATGTGGTGACAAGACCAACGATTTTGTTATCATCATCTGTTATCGCCGCCTTATTAAAAATGACAAACCGTTCACTTTCTCCCGAACGCTGTACTGTTGCTTCAAATGTTTCCCTTCCACCGGCATGCAGTATAACACTATCCACTTCCCGGTTTTTCTGTCCAGCCCCTCCTCCCAGTAAGGCGTACAGGTCTGTAATTTCTCTGGAGTCGAGATGACGAAACCCAAAAAAGGTTCTGAAGGCACGGTTAGCTCCGAGAAAGTCACCATTGGCGTCCTGTATACAGACAGGTGCAGAAATAGCATCGACCATTTTTTGATCAAAACAAAAAGTATCTTTACTGGAGGATTTTGATTTGCTCATGGTTCTATTTCACTTTGTTATACACTTCCTCTACCTTCTCATAATTATCCAGAAACAATTCTACAACATAGGGATCAAAATGAACTCCTTTTTGTTCAATAATCACCTTTTTTGCTTCGCTCAATGGCCACGCATCCTTATATGGGCGTTTCGATGAAAGAGCATCGAAAACATCACACAGAGCGGCAATGCGTCCCGGAAAAGGGATTTCCTCTTTCTGAAGCCCCAGTGGGAAGCCTGTTCCGTCCCATTTTTCATGGTGAGTCAGGGCGATAAGGTGGGCCATATTCATAAGCTCATTGTCAGAGCCAAAAAGAAGATCGGCACCAATAAGTGTATGCCGTTTCATTTCATCAAATTCATCGGGAGTAAGTGTCCCTTTCTTATGCAATATGGCATCGCTTATACCCAACTTTCCTATATCATGCATGGCGCTTGCATGGAAGAGAAGAGTCAGTTCATGTTCCGGCATACCATGAGCACGTCCGAGAATCACACAGTAATGCGCCATCCTGGTAATATGACGACTTGTTTGATGGTCATGATATTCCGCTGCCTGTACAAGTCTGTTGGTAATCTCAATCTGAGTCTCCCGAAGTTCACGTGTTCGTTCAAGAATAATCTCTTCGAGCTCATCACGATGGCGCTGTAATTCACGTTGAGTCATGCGGAGTGCAATGTGGGTCTGTACTCTTGCCTTGACGATTACCGGGTTTACAGGCTTTACGATATAATCAACAGCTCCAAGAAGAAAACCTCGAGTTTCATCCCTCTCCTCGTTCATTGCAGTGACAAAAATAATGGGAATATCTGCAGTTTCACGTTTTGATTTCAGTCGCTTACACACCTCGTAGCCATCCATTCCAGGCATCATCACATCGAGCAATATAAGATCTGGTTTTTTCTCAATTGCTGCCGCAATCGCATCAAACCCACTGGTTGCAACAACAAGACGATAATTATCCCGAAGTGCACCGACAAGAATTTTAATATTAGCTGGAATATCATCGACCAAAAGGATAGTACTTTTCTGCCTGTTCACCCTATTCCCCCTGTGACCGAAGACGTTTTTCAATCCGGACTATAAAATCAGCAGCACGCTCAAAATTATAATTACGAAGATGGTTTTCCATTCGTGTCATCTCCTCATCAATCCCCTGTCCCTGAAAATCTTCTTTCTTTTCCAACCATAACTCCTCTGACATGGGATCACATTCATCTATCATATCCTTTAGCCGCCCAAGGGTTCGCAAAAGATCCTCAAGATCAACTGGAATCAGATTTTCCCTTAATTTTTTTTCATTGGCCTTACCTTTGCCACAGAGTGATTCAAGCTCTGAAACTACAGATTCAAGTGAAAAAAGACTCTTTCTTGTCTCCTCAAGATACTCTTCAAATTGAATGACCGCAGCTGTTGGGTCAGAAGCCTCCCGATGCTTTTGACTGGCATGAATTTCCTTGAGGAATAATTCAAGCTTCAGACTCACGCCCTGAAGATGGTGCGCTGAAAGATTGGCGGCGGTTCCTTTAAGGGTATGGATCTCCTTGACGGCATCAAGAATATCTTTTTCAAATATTCCTGGCAATCTCTCAATGACATCATTGCCAAATTCCAGCAAATCACTCAGCATCCGGATATAAGCCCTAACATTTCCTGCCATTCTGATAACACCAGATTCTATATGCACTCCGGGGAAAGACTCAGGTAACTCAGGCATTCCGCCTGCCAGTTGAAAGGCGAACTCTTTTTTATGATATACCGTCTCCATCTGTTCCGGCCTGGTCCACCGGGTCAGTACGGAAAAAAGCAGTTCTGGAGTAATCGGCTTGGCAACGTAGTCATTCATACCTATTGCCATGCATTTTTCCCGATCTCCCTGCATCGCATGAGCAGTAACGGCAATCACCGGTATTTCAGTCAGTGCAGGGTTTTCTCTGATTGCTTCAGTGGCCTGAAATCCATCCATCACCGGCATCTGGACGTCCATCAGAACTGCATCAAACTCGTCTCCACGATCTTGTAATATATGAACAGCCTCCTGCCCGTTGGTGGCAATTTCAACTATAACTCCAACACTTTCAAGAAGCTCTCTAGCAACATTTTGATTGATCCGGTTATCCTCGGCAAGCAGAATACGTACCCCAACGAGGTGTTCCGAACTGACTACTCCCTGCCTCGTCTCACGATCGTCAAGGCTTGAATGCATAGCCTCCGGATAATCAAAGATGTCCATGATTGTATCAAAGAGCAGGGACTGCTTGACAGGTTTTGTAAGGAAATAATTTGCCCCAGCCTCCCTGGCAAGCATCACCTCTCTCTCACCGCCAAAAGCTGTCATCATAATTATTGGAACACTATCACCACCTTCCATTGCACGAATTTTTTTCACACACTCGACGCCATCAACCTCTGGCATACGCCAATCCATCAAAATCAAGTTATACTTTTCAATTTTTCCGCCTATTCGCGTTTGAGCTACAGCACAGGAAGAGACCACATCGACATCAAAGTGAAATGATTCCAATATATTTGAGGTTATGCAGCTGGCAATTTCATTATCTTCAACAATCAGCACCCGGAGTCCCCTGATAGTGGCAGGCACCACATACTGTATTTCCCGTTCAACTGGTTGCCTGGTGAATTCGGCAGTAAAAAAAACTGTAGTTCCCTCGCCAGCCTTACTCTTTACCCATATATCGCCACCATGAAGACCAACAAGACGGCGACAAATGGAAAGGCCCAGTCCGGTTCCGCCATACTCACGGGTCATGGATCCATCAGCCTGAGTAAAAGGTTCAAAAAGAGATTCGTACTGTTCCTCACTTATCCCCATGCCGGTATCACTGACCGAAAATAGAATTTTCACCATATTATCGGTCTCGGAGTCCACGGTGGCATGAACGAAAACAACACCTTTTTCCGTAAATTTTATAGCATTGCCAAGCAGGTTAATAAAAACCTGTTCCATGCGTAACGGATCCCCCCGCAATGCAACCGGGACACCTGCTTCTACACCAATGACAAGTTCTATATTTCTCGCGGCTGCCTGGTCACTGAAAAGATCTGCCAGCTTATCAAAAAGCTGATGCAACTGAAAATCGATGCGCTCAAGAGTAATTTTCCCGGCCTCAATTTTTGAAAAATCCAGAATGTCATTAATTATTGCCAGGAGTGATTCTGCCGAAGATCGTACCGTAAGAAGATATTCACGAAGTTTGGGACTTAATTTTTTATTGAGTGAAAGACCGACCATGCCAATAATCGCATTCATCGGGGTCCTGATTTCATGGCTCATATTAGCTAGAAAACTGGATTTAGCTTCATTGGCAGTCTGGGCCTCCACCATGGCACGTTCAAGTTTATCAGTCCGCTCCCGAACCAGATCATGGAGAGAGTCGTTCAAATCCCTCAATTCCGTGTCGCGCTGCTGTACTGCCTCACGCATAGCCTCAAAAGCTGAAGCCAGTTTTCCGATCTCATCCGTTACCCCGATGGAAATTCGATGCGTAAAATCACCACTTTTCATGGCATCGGTTGCATCCACCAATCCATCAAGACGTCTCGTCCAATTCCCAATCCCTTTGAAAATGATAAAAATACCGATGGCTGCGGCCAGGTGTGCCGCAATCAGTGAGACAAAAGCCTGATGCAACTGCGCCTTACGAACAGCAACGAGAGACAGGGCCACAAGCACTTTTCCAACTTCTTTTGCCTCAAAGGATGTGTCTGAATTACCGGCTGACAATGACCAGCCGGTAAAATTTTTATCCGTCTGAAAAACAATGGGATGAGAAACAATCAGTGATCCGCTGTTACTACCACTTTCAATAAAGGAATCATAGGCAACGGTATCAAGGTTTCGCTTCGCAACAATTTCATTGTCCTTGTTATAGATAATGAGAAACTGTACCTGATCATTCCAGAGAAAACCGTCAATAAGCCGGTCGAGTTCCAGCTTGTCCTGGACAATCATTGGCAGCTCTGCGGCCTGAGCAAGCCCCTGCACAATCGCCTCCCCAGATCTTTCCTGTTCTTTTTCTATGAGACGGTTCGTCTGATAAATATTGATTGCGGTGGCAAGGGATAAACTCACTGCAACAACAGCCACTACAATAAATGTCGCCTTTGCGCGAAGAGTAAAGTTTTTGTTAGAGAAAAAGCGTTTCACCGGTTAGTGAGCCCCTACATTGCAGGCCTTGTCAACAACAACGGAAGGCAATGAGATTCCGAGCCTCTCTGCAACAACCACATTCACAGCAATGGTCACTCCGGAGCAGATGGGTTTTTCGGTCAATAATTTTTTTTCGAGCCCCTCAACCACAAGAGCTGCAGCATATTCTCCCTGTAAAACAGGGTTGGCATCCAGACCGAGAAGAGCCCCGGCCTTAACAAAAGAGCCTGAAAAACCAAAGACAGGGACCTGCTGACGCAAAGAAGAAAGCAGCAGACTATTAACCGTTGCCCGATTATAAATTGCAGAATCTGCCATGGTCCAGATCATACCGGCATCACGGCTATACAACTCGGCAATAGCATCTGCCATAGAGTCATATCTGTCCACATCCACAGCCTCAAGTGTCCAATTGGCTGGAAGATTAGTCTTCACCTCAACCAGAGTTGTCATACTTTTTATTGATGATGAACGATACAGCATGGCGATTGCCCCTAAATCAGGCATTGCTTTCTGAATAATGGCAAACTGCTCTTTCACGGGTTTTGTAACTGAAACACCCGTTATATTTTTCCGACCATTTTCAAGACCAATATTTTCAGGATCGGCGACCATGCAGTATACAAGAAGTGCCGATTTAGGGAGGACATGAGAAAGATAGGCCGCTGCCCGACTACCTACGGCCACCCACATTTTGGTTTTATGGGTGGTGGACACAAATTCTGGTGTCTGCCCGGAAAGAGTATCCGATAGAAACTCCCGGGTAGAGATATCTTTTTTTGCAAGAGAAGCTGTCAAAGCATCTGCTGCCTGTCGATATGGCTCCGCCTCGGAACTCAACACAACAAACACGGTATGGGAAGCCAGGGCATTACCTGCAGAAAACAGAAAAAAGAGACCGAGCAGAACAACTATCTTGCCCGCTCTGAGAATCCATTTTCCTTTTATGCTCCGTATGCCCATTTTCATCGCAATTGATTGCACAATATCTTTTTTCTGTCCTGTCCAGGAACCGGTAAACACTTTATCTGTTGTATGGTGTCTCTCTATGAAAAACAAGAGCTTTTAGCTCAAAAAACAAACTGCAGACGACAGAAAAACATTCTGCCGGGAATGGGATGGCTGCTGGTTTGATCCAAACCGACAACTGGATCATATTCTTTTTTCAAAAGATCCATCACACCAAACATCAGTTCCCCTTTTTTTTCCATAAATCCTCTGGAAATTGTCAGGTCGAGATGATTCGAGGATTCAATTGAATAATCTGAAACATCCTCATCCACAGGATCAGAATAGGCGTATTGCCCATTAAAGGTCCAATTTGAATCTATTTTCCAGCGCAGATTGATTCCAACTTTGTTTCTGGCGGGTAAAAACGAGCGAATGGATTGATGCCAAAATTCCGTCTCAAATTCATTGAAGGCGTACCAGATACTCCACTGCAGTGGCCCAGATTCATAGTCAAGCTCGATTTCCACGCCGTAACCTTCCGCATCCCCTGTATTATCTACATACAGGTGATATGTTGGTAATCCTTGGGTATTCACACCATATTCGGCTCGACCACCAATAAGGTCTTTATACCACATATAGTACAGATCTGTTTTAAATTTAATAGTATCTTTAATATTCCAATGGTATCCGCCTTCAAGCGACCAGGCCTGCTCGGATTGCATGTCAGGATCTACCGAGAACTGAAAATCATAGTCCTCTTTTCGGGGATCATTATAAAAAATTGCATTGCGGATAAATCCCACCGGCTGCCTGTAAGATTTTGCGGCACTGATTCGTACAACATGATCCATTAATGAATCGATACCATATATGGAAGAAAGCCTCCCTGACCAGTCTGTCTCGCCTTCGGAGAAATAATCGCCACGTAACTGGGCTTCAAAAAAGAGCTGTTTTGAATATTGGTATCTGTCAGAGGCAAAAAGGCCAAACCAGCGCTCAGATACGTCCTCTTCAGCCAGGGTGAACACATTTGGCACCAGAGGGAGGGTTGAAATGTCGGTGTTTCTGAAATTTCCGCCAAAGGCGATAGAATGAGACGCCAGGCCTGTCATGTTTATCTGAGCTTCAAAATCATTTTCAAGCACCTGATATTCCGCCGCCCCGTAAGAAGGACGATCCATATCCTGATAACGCCCAGCCCAGCGAAAATATCCTTCCATGGTGGAGCTAAACACTTTTTCCGCCTTAAGATATCCGTTTGCAGTAATCAGCTCATTGGCGCCTGCATCCGATATACCAGCTGTCTCAAATGCTCCCTGATCAGTACCGGTCATACCTGCACCAAAGGTGATTTCCAGTTCCGATTCTGTTGTATAAATCAACTCACCCCTTGCAAGTGTACGGCGCTTAAAATCATCACCACCTTCATTCACACTCAAATCAAGCACATCTGAAGAAGAGTTCAAATCTTCATAGCCGGCAGATAACAGCCATTGCCATTTTCCTGAAACATCGGCATAACGTACCTGGGACGAACCGTCACCAAACTGACTCACAGTTGATGAAAGAAAGAGTCCGGGTACCGTCTCCGGATCTTTAGTGATAATATTAATAACACCGGACAATGCATTCGCACCCCAGGCAGCACCACCTGAACCACGAACAATCTCTATCCTCTCAATATCTTCTACCATTATCGGAAGAGAACTGAATTCGGGGCCGCCAAATGCAGGGCTGTCAGCCGGCATGCCGTCAACAAGGGTCATCGTTCTGTCGGAAAACATTCCCTCTAATCCGTGAATACCGATTCCATAACGGTTTCTATCCATCCTGACAACATCAACCCCGGGAGCATATCGAAGTGTTTCCTCGATGGAGCTCTGACCGCCATAATGCAAATCATCAGCTGTAACCACACTTACTGGGACAGAAAGTAGATTCTCGGGTTGTTTTTGTCTGGAAGCAGAGACGACCAAAGTCATGTCCTGAAACAGCAGTAGTTCATCGGCCTCACCAAAATCCTCAGAAATCCGGGCAAAGGATGGAGTAGCTGACAAAAGAAGATACAACGAGAAGACAGCAGCTGTACTTTTTCTTCGTTCTAAAGAAGAAACCGCCTTAAACATAACCATAAAACCTCCACTCACAAACAGATAGCCCCTTTTTCATTAAAGGCTTGTCTTTAATTTTCTCAAATGAACATACTCCCATATTTTTTTTTTTGAAAGTGGAATTTTAGCCTTTATGACGTAATCCTGATAACATAAGATACATTCTCATTGAGAAACGACTCTTAACACGACTATTCTTTTTGTTCATCAATACCGCCAACAGACTGAAACTGCCTGACCAACGAAAGCCCCTGCCCACAACACAAAAAGACGCCACCATGATCGTTTCAATTCCTCGGTCAATTATCCCTTTATCTTGACTCTTAACGTTTGCCTCGTTAAAGTTCCTCAGATAAATTCAGATAGCCTCAAGGAGCCGTTCATAAAAAAAAACCAAAACAATTCAATGAATATCGATCCATTCCCCAAGCCATTCTCCTGTAAAGAAAAACCAAGTATTCAATACCCCTGTTCCTGGACGTACAAGGTAATCGGCCTCAATGAGAATGCACTTAGACAGGCAATTAAAACCGTAACAGGAGACAGGAATCTGTTAATCACCCGCTCCCATACAAGTTCGGGAGGAAAATATTGCAGCCTCAATGTTGAACTGGTGGTTGAGGATGACGAAACCCGACTCAAATTTTATCAACACCTGAAAAACCATGCAGCTGTTAAAGTTGTTATGTAAGAGATCTCATGGACAAAGATACCAGCAGTAAAAACTCCCGCCTTATTCCTATCCTCCGCGAAGGAGTTGCAGTGATTCAGATGATTTTTTTCAAGGAAATAAAGTCTGTTGTCTTACGAAAGCACCCTGATCTGGACAGTTCAGCACAAAACATGTTCGCCGGTGCCATTACCAATGAAATATTCGGAACGCACAACACCGAGGAGAAATTCCAGCTGTTCCGGAACAGCCATCAAGGGCTCATTGAGCAGGAACTGATGAGCCTGAACAGCGAACTGCCACATATGACGGCCCCACTCTCCGACGCTTTGCGTATTCAAACGCTTTGCGACAATCAGGAAGGAATTGACTCGGCCCATGTTCTGCAACAGGCAAACAGCATTGGAATGTTAGTGGCAGATCGTGAGATTCCTTTACCATCTTCATTTATGGAGACAGTACGAACACTTGGCGCAACGCACAACCTTATTATTCCTCCCGTTGAAATTGACACGACGGAGGAACACAATTTACTGCAATAATTTTTTCATCCAGCATCCCAAGGAGAGTACAATGAGAAAAACAGTAACCAGCATGGCCTTGGCCCTTATCATGTCCCTGCTATTTCTGTTCAGCCCGCAGCAGGGTACTGCATCCGATGAATTTATTTTTGGCCTGCTCATGGTTGGACCTTCTAATGACCACGGCTGGAGCCAGGCCCATTTTGAAGCTGGAAAAGAAATTGAAAAACACATTCCCGGAAGCAGAATGATTTATATCGACAAAGTAAATCCCGCTGACCGTCCAGGTGTCACGGTACCATTTCTGGTTGATGATCTTGTTTCCAAGGGAGCGCGACTGATTATTGGAAACTCCGACGACATGACCGATGGTATTCGTGAAGCGGCCATGCTCCACCCCGATGTCAAATTTATTCATATTTCAGGTGATGATGCCCTCAACCCCAAATCTCCCGAAAATCTTTCCAACCTTATGGGGAAAATGGAATATGGACAGATGATTGCAGGATTTGCCGCAGCAATGACTACCACAACAGGAAAGATCGGTTACCTCGGGCCTCTGATCAACGATGAAACCAAACGCCTCGCCGCTGCCTGTTTTCTCGGTGCACGGTATGCCTGGACCAGTGTTCTGAAAAAAGATCCCGCTGACCTGAGTTTTAAAGTCTCCTGGATAGGTTTCTGGTTTAACATTCCAGGAGTTACCTCCGACCCAACCCAGGTTGCGAAAAACTTTTTTGACTCCGGAGCCGATGTTGTCATTTCCGGAATTGACACAACAGAAGCACTGATTGTGGCCGACCAGAAGAAAAAGGAAGGCGCGGCGGTAGCTGCTATTCCCTACGACTTTCAGGGGAGCTGTAACGCCGCGCCCAATGCCTGTCTCGGTGTCCCTTATTTTAACTGGGTTCCCGGCTATACTCACTTTATCAGCAAAGCAATCGCTGATAGCTGGAAAAAAGAGTGGCTCTGGCTTGGCCCTGAATGGACGGACATGAACAACAGCATGACCTCTTCCATCGGTTTTCAAATAGGCAAAGCCCTTTCAGGTGAAATACAGGCACAACTTGCCACCTTTGTAAAAGGACTTGGAGATGGATCCATATCTCTTTTTAGCGGCCCCCTTAATTTTCAGGACAAATCTGTCTTCTTGAAAAAAGGTGAAATCGCAACTGACATGCAAATCTGGAACCTCCCTCAACTCCTTGAAGGGATGGAAGGCGCGTCTCAATAACCCCAAAACCAACCAGAAAATATCACACAGGGAATCTTGAACCGCTGAAGCCATGACACTTCACAATTCAACATTCCCTGTCGTGTGCTTCCCCCACAAATATCCCCTGTGCTCCTATACAGCTATCCCCTCCCATGGATGTAGAATTCCAACATATCTCCAAGCATTTTGGATCAGTCAGTGCCTTAACAGACGTAAGCCTTACTGCGCATTCCGGAACCATCCATGGAATAATTGGTGAGAACGGTGCCGGTAAATCGACACTGATGAAAATCCTCACCGGCTACCAGTCAAAATCGAGCGGGACAATTCTTATTGGCGGCCAGGATGTAAAGCTTGACAATCCGAGGCAAGCAGCACGATTAGGTATTGGTATGCTCTATCAGGAACCGATGGATTTCCCACCTCTCAGCGTCCTTGAAAATTTCAGTCTTGGCACTCCAGAAAGAAAAGATCAGAAATTGCGTTTAGCCCTGCTAAGCCTTGCCACTCGTTTCGGCTTCCACCTTGACCCTGACCGCTGTGTCGGACGTTTAACCGTGGGAGAAAGACAACAGATTGAGTTGCTGCGCCTTATCCACTGTAAAACACGTATCTTGATTCTTGATGAACCAACCACAGGCATTTCGCCTGCCCAGAAAGAGGTTCTCTTTCCCGCCCTCAAGCGACTAGCTGCAGACGGCATGACTATCCTGCTCGTTTCTCACAAACTTGAAGAAGTGGCAAGCCTCTGCGATGAGTTGACAGTGCTTCGTCATGGACGAACAACTCATCACAGTGCTGCGCCCTTTTACCTCCCGGAACTTCTCACCGCCATGTTCGGAGCTATCCCTGAACAGACAGACAAGATACCCAAAAGAAGTACAGGAGAACCGATACTGGTCCTGGAAGATGTGGAAGCAGCTGGAGAACGCCTGGGACTGCAGCAGTGTAACACCATCGTAACAGAGGGTGAAGTTATTGGCCTTGCAGGACTTGACGGTGCGGGTCAATCCACATTTTTGCGTCTCGCTGCGGGGCTGACGACACCCATTGAGGGAACAGTAAAACTCTTTGGAGAAAACCTCCCCCGCACTATTAATGCCAGCCTGCAGGCCCAAAGACTGAAGACCTCTTTCATTCCTGCCGATCGTCTTGAAGAAGCACTCTTTGCAGAAATATCCATAAGTGATCATTTCAGTCTGCGAAGAAGTGGCAATACATTCTGGCACTCCACAAAAACCAGCAGAAGACTGACCCAGGAGGCCATCGCCCAATTTTCCATAAAGGGACAGGCAGAGGATGCAGCAGGAGACCTTTCCGGAGGTAACCAGCAACGTCTCCTCCTGGCCCTGCTCGACCCACAGTCACGCCTGTTACTTCTGGAAAACCCGACCAGAGGGCTCGACATCCGTTCGGGACAATGGGTATGGAACTATCTGCGCAGTGAACTGAGCCCTGAAACAACTATCATTTTTTCATCTCCTGAGCTGGACGAAATTCTCTATTACAGTGATCGTATTCTTGTTTTTCATGATGGTGATATTGTGCTGGACAGCGCTATCCTTAACACCAGTCACGATGTTATTGCTGCAGCTATGATGGGAATGCAGGAACAATGAAAAACTTAAGTGGGGCAAAGCTCACAGAACGTGCCGCTTTCGATATACTCCTTGGGAGCATCCTCGTCTTAGGGTTCACGGCACTCATACTCTTCATCACTGGAGCTCCCGTCCTTGCGGCCTTTCAAAATATCTGGCTGGGTGCCTTTGCCTCCACCACCAAAATGAGTCAGGTGCTCTCTGTCTGGATCCCTCTGATTCTTTGTGCATGCGGACTCCTCTACACCTTTAAAGTCAATCTCTGGAACATCGGTATTGAGGGGCAGATCATAATGGGTGCAATATTCGCCATGGCTGCTCTGCGGGTTCCTGGCATCGAAAGCCCGCTCCTTCGTCTCTTTCTGGCATTCCTCACATCTTTGCTTGGTGGTGGAATATGGGGGCTTCTGGCAGGACTGCTAAAAACCCGGGGTGGGGTTCATGAGATATTTGGCGGCCTTGGACTCAACTTTGTCGCCCAGGGATTTGTTCTCTGGCTTATTTTTGGTCCCTGGAAACGACCAGGGATAGCTTCGATGAGCGGCACAGAGCTTCTTGGCCGGGAACTCTGGCTCTCGACGCCTCCCGGCTGGCGGATGGCTACTGCTGGTTTGATCATTGCCATTTCAGTCATCATTATCACCTGGCTACTCCTTGAAAAAAGTCACCTTGGCCTGAATCTCAGGGCAGTCGGACAAAACCCAAGAGCAGCCCTCCTTTACAGGATTTCACCCGAAAACTACTACCTCCAGTCAATCAGTATCGCAGGAGCCTGTGCCGGACTTGCCGGATTTCTTCAGGTGACCGCTGTTTATCATCGTCTTATTCCCTCAATTTCAAGTGGGTATGGCTATCTTGCCCTTTTAGTCGTACTGCTTGCTGGATACAGAATCATGCTCCTTCCGTTTCTTGCTCTCTTTTTTGCAAGCCTCAATGTCGGAGCGGTTCAGCTGCCCATTGTCCTCCAACTTGACTCCTCCCTGTCCGGAGTGATTCAAGGCTGCTGCGTACTCTGCGCCCTGTTCATTCTAGGTATCAGACAGAGAAGGAGGCAGTCATGATTGGTGATCTTTCCATCCCCGTGCTTATTGCATCGGTACTGACGGCCAGTGCCCCTCTTATCATAATTGCACTGGGAGAAACGCTCACCGAAAAAAGCGGTGTTATCAATCTGTCCCTTGATGGCGTGGTACTGTTTTCTGCAATGGCCGCCTTTGTGATCGCCCGGCAAACAGACTCGCTGCTTCTTGGTTTTCTGGCAGGTGGTTGTGCGGGTATGTTCACCGGATTAATTGTTGGCTACTTCAGCATCTATCTCCATCTTACACAGGTGGCAGTGGGCTTTGCCCTGTCACTGCTCTGTCGGGATCTTGCATACTTCCTCGGCAATCCGTACAGCAGAGTTCAGGGACCGACACTCCTTGCGACAAAACTCCCGTTCTACGATTCGCTCCCCAACTCCCTGCAAGTCGTCCTGACCCAGCCGCCGACGGTCTGGATTGCCCTGCTGCTTATTTTTCTATTCTATTGTTTCTTCAGCTTCAGCAAAGCCGGACTCTCCTTACGCTCTGTTGGAGAAAATCCGGCAGCATCTTTTGCCCGCGGACTCAACCCTGGAAGGATTCAGATGACAGCGGTTCTGGCGGGAGCTTTTCTCGTGGGTTTAGGCGGAGCTGCCTATTCACTTTCATTAAAACCTGGATGGGGACGCCCCCAAGGAGCTGAAGGAATTGGATGGATTGCCCTTGCGCTGGTTATTTTCGGTGGCTGGCATCCAATACGCGTGGCTCTTGGTGCCATGCTGTTTGCCTTTCTTCAGGTAAGTGGTATTGGCCTCCAGAATCTTTTCCCCGGGGTTCCAGCACAGGTTTTTCAAACCGCGCCATTTCCACTCATGATTTTCACCCTCGTCCTTATGCATTTTTCAACCGGAAACACGCGAAAACAGGATTATTCTGAAAACAAAACCCAGGGATTTGCAGGTAAACTCTTTCTGTCTCGTGCCCCAAAGGCCTTGGGAAAAAATTACAAACAGGAATAAATATTCTATCAACTCAAATCCGTCAGACGAACCTGAACAACTCCACGAACGGAGTTACAGCAGAACAAAGCTGTTGCCCGCTGAAGATCCTCAAAAGTGAGTATTTTCTCCTGAAGCGCAGTAGAGTTTTCCGCCAGAAGTTTACGACGCATGGTACCTTCAAGCAGACCGGAAGAAACCGGTGGGGTATAATACTTCCCGTCAAGCCAGACAATACAATTCGAAATGCATCCCTCGGTAAGTTCACCGCGATCATTCAAAAATACAACATCAAAAAACGATTCTTTCTGTGCCCTGGCAAATTCTTCCTGAAACAAACGCCTCTCACTGGTTTTATGGAAAAACCAGGGAGAGGAAGAATCCACTATTTTTCCTGAAAGATCGATGCAGGGTAGAGCACTATGGGTCGCCTGTGGATTTTCCGGCAAACAACGCAACAGAGGCATATCGCAAGGATGAACAGTTGTTGATACAGTACCATCTTTTGCCAGAGTAAGGCGCGTCCTGAAGCAACTTTTCTGAAATTCTTTTGTGTTTTTAAATGATTGAAGAGACTCAAGGATATCTTTGCTCGAAAAAACAAAACTAAAATAAACTGCCGTTTTTTCCAACCTGTCAAGGTGATAATCAAGTAGCCAATACCCTTTTCCAGGCTCCCATAGAAGCGTTTCAATAAGAACAAACTCAGCAACCGGTTTTGTCAGAAAATGGCCCTTCAAGAGGCATTCCTCCCATTCCTGTTCCGGATTCGAATCATGTACAATTCCGGAACCAATTCCCATTTCCCCCTTTCCACCTACGATCCGGATAGTACGGATGGGAACATTAAATGCGGCACGACCATCCGGTGCAAAATACCCTATGGCTCCGGTATACACTCCCCGGGGAGATTCTTCCAGTTCCCGAATGATCTCCATGGTTCGTATTTTTGGTGCACCGGTAACAGAACCACATGGAAACAGTGCCTTTAACACATTGCGGATTCCAGCAGTTTGAATAACATTTCGGGCAGTTGTCGCATGAATACTGGAGGTCATCTGCAGCACACTCTCATAACGTTCCACATCAAAGAGCGACGTGGTATGCACCCATCCATCACCTGCAAGGTGGCCGAGACGGGCAAGGTCATTGCGCAGCAGATCTACAATCATTACATTCTCACTGCGATTCTTAGGATCTTTGCTGAGTAGTTCACAAAACTCCTGATCCTCCTGCAAGTAACGACCACGTCTCATGGTTCCCTTCATGGGGCATACAGAAATAACCTTCCTGTTCACCCGAAAAAAAAGCTCTGGAGAGAGAGAAAGGATGTATTCCCCACCAAGACGGAGCACAGCACCATAGGCAACGGATTGATTGCGGCGAAGACTGCCGTAAAAAGCCTCGGGGGAACCATGAAAATCAAACAGAAGCTTTAGTGTATAATTGACCTGGTAGGTATCACCTGCTGCGATGTATTCTTTAATCCGGCGAACCGCTTCAAGATAACTTTCTTTTTCCTGACTGAGCGTCAGATTATCCACGCCGAAGCCTGAAGCGATAGGCGCTGTCTTAAGGCCTGGAAAGCTTGATTCTCCACTTTCATGATTGTACTGGAGCGGTTTCTCAAACACTCCAAAAGATGCCAACAGGACACCCTGCTGACCTTGTGAAGGGATGACTCCTGCGATTCGTGGTTCCAGCAGATAGCCAAATTCGTACGCTAACCAGCCTGCAAGGTACTTTCCTTCAGCCAATTTATCTTCCAGTAACGCAACAAAGGCCAGGGGATCATCTCCTGAAAAAAACTCCAGACGGGACTGTGGCCGCAGAAAGAGAAAAGAAGAGCTGTTTTCAGCGTCACAGCGAGCTGTGTCAAGAAAGACATATTCCTCTTCATTCTGAACAGTTGCAAGTAAATCATCCAATTGTGTCTGTTTCAATGGCCTCATCCACCCTCTTCTATCAATTCAAGGTGGAATTACCAAGTAAAAAAACCACCTTCGGTTCAAGAATCCTGCTCTTCAACGAAGATTCAATCTCTTCTTGCGTCACAATAAAAAATATTCTATATTAAGAAATTCTGCTTTGCTTTATATAATCCAATACACGTTATTAATCAGCCACGAGAGGCTTTCAGCCTTTAACGCTGCCATTACATCTTTTTCACCTGCATTTAACAGGGAGGCCCTATGCTAATTAAGGACTGGATGGCTACCACTATACTTACAGTGGATGCCAACACATCGGTTATGCGAGCCGGACGAACAATGAAAGACAATAACATCAGGCGATTACCCGTTGTCTCTCAAGGAAAGCTAGCGGGTATCATTACCGATCGTGACCTGAAAGAGGCATCACCATCATCAAAAACAGACATGGATATGCATGAAATGTATTATCTTCTTTCTGAAATGAAGGTTAAAGATGTCATGACTGCTGCTCCCATTCGTTTAAGCATGGATGATACGCTTGAAAAAGCAGCTCTCGTCATGTTGAATGAAAAAATTTCCGGTCTGGTCATTGTTGATGATGAAGAAAATCTTGTAGGACTTCTCTCCGAGTCCGATGTCCTTCGCGGCTTTATTCATGCCACAGGTATTCAGGACGGAGCCTTTCAGATTGTCATGGATATGTCCGACGTTGGAGGGTCAGTCTCCCAGCTTATCGATGTCCTCCGTCAGAATCGCGCCAGAGTTCTTTCCATCCTCACTTCATTTGATGACGCCCCTGCCGGATCAAAACGTGTATCTGTTCGCATCATGCCCTACAACGGGGAAGTTGATGATCTTGTGAAAGAACTTGAGGCAATGGAAGGCTACAGCATCGTCAGCCAGGGAATTGATGATCTGAAAAATTTACCCCGAAAACAATAATCACACACAAAACATAAACAGTAACAATAAACAACAAAGGAGATTTACCTATGTCGAGAAAAATGGTCACAATTGATGGCAATCAGGCCTGTACCCATGTAGCCTACGCCACAAGTGAAGTTATCACAATCTACCCCATCACGCCTTCTTCACCCATGGCCGCCGAGGCAGATACAAAAGCTACAGGAAAACAGGAAAACATCTGGGGTTCCATTCCCGTTGTAACCCAGATGCAGTCTGAGGGTGGAGTTGCAGGCTCTCTGCATGGCTCTCTTGCCACGGGCGTATTGTGTACCACCTTTACCGCCTCTCAGGGTCTCCTCCTGATGATCCCTAATATGTACAAGATTGCCGGTGAGCTTACCCCCACCGTCTTCCATGTAACAGCTCGTTCCATCGCAGCTCAGGGACTCTCCATTTTCGGTGATCATGCTGATATTTATGCGGCTCGTCAGACCGGTTGGGGCATGCTCTGTTCCCAGAACGTTCAGGAATGTATGGATATGGCCCTGATATCCACCCAGGTATCACTTGCTTCCCGTATCCCCTTTGTTCACTTTTTTGATGGTTTCCGTACCTCCCACGAGATCCAGAAGATTGAAGAACTCACCTATGACGACATGACTGCAATGATAGATGAAGACAATATCATTGCCCATCGTAAGCGTGCTCTCTCTCCTGACCATCCGACAATACGTGGTACTGCACAAAATCCAGATGTTTATTTCACTGGCCGTGAGACCGTTAATCCATTCTACGCAGCCACTCCAAAAATTGTCCAGGATACCATGGACAAATTTGCCGGCCTCACCGGACGTCAGTATCATCTCTTTGATTACTACGGATCCCCCGATGCAACAGATGTTATTGTCATGATGGCCTCTGGTTGTGAGACCGTGTCTGCCACCATCGACCATCTTGTCAGCGAAGGAAAAAATGTTGGTCTGGTAATTGTTCGTCTCTTCAGACCTTTCGACTGCAAGGCAATGGTAAATGCTCTGCCTTCATCCGTTGAGCGCATCACCGTAATGGACAGAACAAAAGAGCCAGGATCTGCAGGCGAGCCTCTTTATCTTGACGTTCGTGCAGCAGTTGGTGAGGCCACCGAATCAAACAGTGCAGCCTACCAGCCACTGATTCTTTCAGGTCGTTATGGACTTGGCTCTGCCGAGTTCACCCCCGCCATGGTCAAAGCAATCTATGACAACATGGCAGCAATGGCCCCTAAAAACCACTTCTGTGTTGGTCCAAATGATGATGTCGCCGGAACCAGTCTTAATTATGACGTCAACTACTCAATAGAAGGTGACGATGTCTATCGTGCCATGTTCTATGGTTTAGGATCCGATGGTACCGTTGGAGCAAACAAAAATACTATTAAAATTATCGGCACCGAGACCGATAACTCTGCTCAGGGATATTTTGTTTATGACTCAAAAAAATCCGGCTCCATCACTACATCTCACCTGAGATTTGGTAAAAACCGGGTTGTTGCTCCCTACCTTATCAACAAGGCCAACTTTATCGCCTGTCATAACTTCACCTTCCTTGACCAGTATGACATGCTTCGCAATCTTGACCAGGGTGGTACATTTCTCCTTACCACCACATTCGATGCCAAACAGATCTGGAAAGAGTTACCAGGGAAAGTCCAGAAAGATCTGATCGACAAAAAAGCACAGTTCTATATCATAGATGCTCTTTCTCTTGGTATAGCCCTCGGTCTTGGCGCCCGCATCAATATGATCATGCAGACCGCTTTCTTCCTGATCTCTGGAATTATTACTGAGAAAGAGGCAATCGCTGCGATCAAAACGGCCATCAAGAAAACCTATGGCAAAAAAGGCGACAAGATAGTCAATATGAACTACGACGCCGTTGATGCTGCTGTGAAAAACATTGTTAAAGTAAAACTGTTAAAATCCACCAGCGGTCACGAGATGCCTCCAACCGTTCCTGCTACTGCGCCTGACTTCGTCAAGAATGTTACCGCCAAGATGATCGAAGGAAAAGGTGATCAGGTTAAAGTTTCCGAAATGCCAAATGATGGTACCTGGCCAACAGGCACCACCCAGTACGAGAAGCGCAACATTGGTGTTAACGTACCGGAATGGCTTGAGGAAAACTGCATTCAATGTGGCCAGTGTTCTCTTGTATGCCCCCATGCAGCCATTCGTATGAAAATTGGCAAAATGGTTAAGGCTCCCAAGGGTTTCAAAACAATTCCTGCTGTTGGTAAGGCCTTCAAAGGGTCCAAGTTTGCCATTCAGGTATTTACTCAGGATTGCTGTTCCTGTACCCAATGTATGGATGTCTGCCCTGGAACAAAAGGCGTTAAAGCACTGCAGATGGTTCCAAACTCTGACAAGATCCGCGCAGCCCAGGCCAAGAACGTAGAGTATTTTCTTGCTCAACCCGAGGTTTCTCCAGCTGATGTTAACCCTGCAACAATCAAGGGAAGCCAGCTTCTTCGCCCACTGTTCGAGTTCTCCGGTGCCTGTGCCGGCTGTGGTGAGACCCCATACATCAAACTTGTTACTCAGATGTTTGGTGACAGAATGCTGATTGCCAATGCAACCGGTTGTTCTTCAATCTATGGTGGCAACCTGCCAACAACTCCTTACTGCAAACGTGAAGACGGACGGGGACCCGCCTGGGCCAACTCTCTTTTCGAGGATAATGCGGAATTTGGTCTTGGCATGCGTGCTTCAGTAAACAAACTTGGTTCCCAAGCTGTGGAACTGATGGATAAAGCAGTTGCTGAAAAACTGATCACCAAAAAAGTGGCGACAGATATCATCAGTGCTCCTCAAAAAAGCCAGACCGAAATAGAGGCACAACGCGACCGTGTCGGTAAACTGAAAGCCACACTTGCTGCTGCAGGCGATAACGTTATCGCCAAACGTCTACTGGGCTGCGCCGATTACCTGGTGAAGAAATCAGTATGGATCTTCGGTGGTGACGGTTGGGCATATGACATCGGATACGGCGGACTGGATCACGTACTTGCCTCGGGCGAGAATGTAAACGTTATGATTCTTGACACCGAGGTGTATTCCAACACCGGTGGCCAGATGTCTAAATCCACTCCTCGTGCCGCCACTGCCCAGTTTGCAGCAGGTGGTAAGAAGATGCCCAAGAAAGATATCGGGATGATTTTCTCTACATACGGCAACGTATATGTGGCAAAAATCTCCATGGGTGCCAATCCCACTCAGGTTGCCAAGGCAATTGCAGAGGCTGAAGCATATGATGGACCATCTTTGATTATTGCCTACTCACACTGCATCAATCATGGCATCAACATGACTCAGGGCCTGCATCAGCAGAAGAAGGCAGTTGCATGTGGTCACTGGCCACTTTACCGCTTCAATCCTGAGCTGGAAGAAGCTGGTAAAAATCCTCTCTCCATTGACTCCAAAGAGCCTACAATGACTTTTGAAGAGTATGCAATGGGCGAGAATCGCTACCGTATGCTGAAGATGATGAACCCCGAGCACGCTGATGAACTCATGGCTCAGTCTCAGAAAGATGTTACTAAGAGCTGGAAGTTTCTTCAGGCCAGAGCAGCATCCCTGGATCCTGAGAAGTAACAGTTCAACGGTTACCCATTTTTGTTCGTTTCAGTCTTGGCGCATAGCTTCAACTATCGCGCCAAAACAGAAACGAACGAATCTGTGCCACTGTACAAAATTTGAGATAAAACAAAAAAAAGGGCCCTGGAAGAATTCTTCCAGGGCCCTTTTTTTTATTATTTAGATCGCCACGCAGCGATTGACGTGCTGGGAACTATTTTTTACAGATCAGGGTCAACTTCCTCGCCCCTGGCCTTCTTGATTTCCTTATACGCATTGACAGAGTTAGTAACAGAATCATCCTGACGCTGCTTAATTTCTTTCACTTTTTCCTGAATCTTATCCTCTCTGATAGAGAGACCTTCAGCACCAAAAAGAGCATTGGCCAGATATTTGAAAGAAAAAAGCATCAACTCCACATCATCGGACTTGATCTTCTTGAGTGTCTCGTCATCAATTATGTAAGTATCGAGAAATGAACTCTCAAGAACAAACCTGCGAAAATGATCAAGATCGGTGGAAGCCATAAAGAACATTCTTTTTGCCTGTTCTGAAAGTGATGCCTGATGACCAAATGATTTACGACGCATAACCAGTCGTAACCAATCCTTATTCATTTCATCACGAACATCGACTCCCTGATCAGCACGCCATTCGGCAACAGTCCATTCCTTGTCTTCTTGAAAGCCCTTACAGTGATCCTCCTTCACAATAAAGAAAAACTTTTCTTCATCTTTGTGATCGGCCCCGGCCCCCATTGATCCCTGCCCCTCATGGAAATCAGCCATTCCAACGGGATAATATCGGCAGGCTGACGGACGATCCGTGTAAACCGTACACCCTTCAGGGGTAACAAAAGGACATTTATTATCATCCTCACGAAGTTTCAAGGCAACACCCGGCATATCTGTCTGCTCAAGATATACAGGGGTTGTATATTTCTGAAGAAATTCATGAGCTGGAACATCCAACCGCTTTTTAAGCATCAAAATATCATAGGGAGTTAAAATAATCTTGATACCACCACAACAGGCAGTGAAACATTCTACCCCTGGATGACAACGAAATTTGATTTTTGACTCTAAAGTTAATTTCTTCGGAAGAATATTAGAAGGGTTGAGTCCCTTACCAAACAACGTTTTTTCCTTACCTGACATATCCTGCTCGCTCATTCAAACACCTTTTATTCGTTAATTGTATCGTTATATCTCTTACTAGAGAATGAATTCATATTCATTGAAACTGACATAGTAAACACATAGCAGGTCAGTGTCAAACCTATTTCCCACAAGGATTTTGGCATTTCAGATTATCCTTAACTTTTAATTCAAATTTCTTGCGGTTTAACTCAAAGATACGTATAGTCGATCTCTACAATTTACTTTTATTCTTTTACATTCGGATATAGTGCATGAAACTTTTCGTTCGTCCCGTAGATTTCACCAGAGTACATACTCTGGTTTACCACCTTCCAGAAGGCCCAAGCGTTTCCCTGCCCCCAGAGGGAATCGAAGAGTTCCTTGAAATGGAACTGAATAATGGCCATATTTGCGACACATCAGATATTGATGGTGTTATTCATTTATTTCCAAAGGGAAATGCCTGATTCTTCTTTATCTCTTTCTCTTCCATGACCAGTCCGCTGCCAGGTGAACTGACATTCCACTCGGATGGACACATTCACACAAAGTATTGCCACCACGCTAAAGGTGAAATGGAAGAATATGTTCTCAGTGGAATTGCGGCCGGGCTTGATGAAATTGTGTTCCTTGAGCACATGGAGGCAGGGGTAAGCTATTTTGAAAAAACCTGGCTCACTGAAGATGATTTTGATCTCTATTTTTCTGAGGGACAACGACTTCAGAAAAAGTTTAAAAAGCGTATCCGAATATCACTCGGAGTTGAAGTAGGTTACAGCCCAAGTCACGGAGAAGAGCTGCTGAAGCGCTTAGAACGGAGAAACTGGGATAGGGTTGGAGTTTCCTATCATTTTATGCCGGTTCCCGAAAAGGAACACCACCTGAACCTGGTAAGCCGTAAAGAGTCAAACATTCTTGCCATTGAAGCAGGTGGCTGTCACAAAATTCTTTGCGAATATTTCTCCACCCTGACCGAGGCGGTTGAATTCCTCCCCGGCACAGTCCTCTGCCACCTGGATGCCGCACTTCGCTTCCAGCCGGGAATCACAATAGACAACAGCTACAGAAACCAGATACAGAAACTTCTTGGTGCGGTAAAAAAGAAGGGGATGGCTCTGGAAGTGAATACCTCAGGGTTCAGCATCAGGGGGACTCCTTTTCCGGCTCCTTTTATCATAAGAGAAGCACTTGCCTTGAAGATCCCCCTGCTAGCGGGGTCTGACGCCCACAAACCTGAAGATGTGGGAAGAAATTTTAATTTGCTGGAGAAATATCTCCAAACCATCTAACTGACTTTTTTCCAGCAGCCGTTTTCTTACTGAATGCCTACATGAACTCATCCATTGCGGCCTTCAATGATTTGGCATTAAAAGGTTTTTGTATCACTTTGTTCACCCCCGCGGCATAAGCAGCTTCATTATCATTTGTTTCATTCTGAGTAGTTACCATGATAATGGGCAATTCCTTCGGAGAATATTTTTTTCTGATTTCTGCTGCCATCATCACACCTGTAATTTCAGGCATATTTAAATCTGTAAGAACCATGGCTGGTTTCTCGTTCTGCAGCCACTCAATCGCCGAAGCAGGAAATTCAAAGAGAACCGGCTCAAACCCTAGCTCGTGAAGAGTTGCTTTGTAGATGTTAAGAATCATACGAGAATCGTCAACGGCAACCACCTTCACCAGATTCTTTACATCTTCACCACCTTGAATTTTATTAGCAAACTCATCAAACCCGTGCTTCACCAGAAGCCTGGTATAATGTTCTTTTGTATCCTTATGAGCATGAGGCAGATAAACAAGAGACAGTTCCTGAAAAAAATCCTCAGCCGCAAGGCTTAAAAATATCTTATCAACCTGGGCACTTACAATAATCTTTGCAATATGCCTGGCCTCATCCCCCTTGGGCCGAAGAAGATTTTTAATTCCCGCTGTAAGTATCTCCGAATAATTCTGATCAATTGCCTTTGCTGCCGCCACACAAACATGATCTTCAGGATCGGTAAGCCCGGCAGTCAACGTATAGGCTCCTTTACGTAAAGGCAGAAGAGCAAGTGCTTCATAGGCTGCAAAACGAACATTCGCACTTTTGGGATCCTTTCCAAGAAGTTTCCTGATGGGCATAATGGCAGATTCATCACCTATATCACCAAGAACATTCAAGGTATGAATAACAAAATCTGGATCATCCTGAAGAAGATTATCAATGAGTGCAGGAACGGCTTTGGCACCAATACGCACCAGTTCCTGCTTGGCATAAATACGCATATGGGCATAATGGGAGGCCAGAGTGTCATTGAGTTTTTCTAAAGAGACAGGATCCTGAACATCGGCAAAAATGGAAAGAATCATATAGTCCATCTCGTTGTCGGTCCCCATACGCTCGGCTAGCCTATGCATGGCAGATTGGGTACCAACCTGACCGAGAGCCTGAATGGCTGTAATAATCAAATCTCTGTTTGCGGCATACAGATAATCCGTAAGGGTATTGATCGCCTGCGGATCACCTATCAGTCCTAACGTCTCGATTATCAGTTTAATTTCGGGTTCATCCTGGGAGTTTGCCACCAGATATAAAAGTGCAGGGACAGCCTCTTCAAATCGCAGCTCGCCGGCCACATTAATCAGGTGCGTTTTATCCTTGATTGACGTATCCGACAGAAACTCAATCAACAGCTCAGGGTAAGCCAGAAGGTTGGAAAGAAGGGTCTCCTTAATAACGGGAAGTTCATCAACAATAGACACATGCTCTGTCATCAAATAGAGAAGAATCGGCACAGTAAACCTGACATCACCACGGGATAGTTCATAGATCAACCTGTTCTGCGTCTTCATATCCACATCTGGAAGATGGGCAAGAACAAGTTTTGTTTTCAAGGTATCCCCAGTCTGGATATTGTCCCGAATTTCATCAATCATATGTTGAGTATTCAAATCTGCCATAAAATATCCCTTCTCAGGTTCAGTAGTATTTAATATTTTTCATATAAATTTGGACATACTGCTTTCTCACTGCAAAAGAAGGATAGCATAAAAGTAAGAATGATGTCTAGGAGCTTGTAAAATATCAGAAACTTTTAATGGAAAAAGGCCACTGCAGAGGAAAAAAATTGGCAGGAGGGTGGATTCCTCTCCTGCCGGAATATGAAAAGACAACTTTTTTTATTTACCGGGATACCAGTCTATACCCATACGACGCAACATGTTGAATCCACCACTCAGCACCAGAGTCTGGTCAACACCAACACTCTTCAAAAAGCTCTGGATCTCAAAGGATCGTGTCCCTGCATCACAGAGGATAATAAGTTTTTTATCCAAAGGCAGCTCTTTAAAACGTTTTCGGATTTCATTATAAGGTATGGCACACCACTTATCGACTCCAAATTTTTCAACACAGGGTCCCGCTTCTATCGGGTGCCTGATATCAAGTGCGATCCAATCGGGCTGAGTTGAGAAATCATCCATCCAGACAAGGAAAGACTCAAGGGTTGTTTTGTGAAGACGCCCGTCGCAAAGATTATCTGCAACATAGGCTATGGCATTTATAGAATCTATTGCTGCTGAGAATGGTGGCGCATAGGCCATTTCGAGGGTTCCAAAATCGTCAATGGTTGCCCCCATGGAGATATATGCGGCAGCCGCATCAATCCGTGCTGAGATACCGTCACCCATAGGACCGAATCCCTGAAGACCTAAAACTTTTCGGGTTCTGCGATCAAACACCATCTGGAAACAGACTATGGATTCAGTTGGAAAAAAATGAGCGCGATCAGATGGTGCAGTGAGTGCAACGTCAGCATCAAAACCCTCTGCCAGGGCAACTTCAAGACTCAGCCCGGTAGCACCGATACACACATCGAAGGCCTTCATAATAAAACTTCCAACGGCTCCCTTAAACTTTGAAGGAATACCCGCCATATTATCCCCAGCTACGCGTCCTTCCTTATTGGCAAGAGATCCAAGGGGAGCGTAGAATTTTTTCCCAGAAACAAGGTGCATTACCTCAATACAGTCACCAGCAGCATAAATGGAAGGATCTGAGGTCTGCATACGTTCATTGACAACAATTGCTCCCATGGGGGAAGTTTGCAGGCCCGCCTCCACGGCGATCTCGGTACGTGGCCGCACCCCAGCTGCCATAATCACAATATCCGCCTCCAGGGTACGCTTTGCAGTGCGCAGTCCTGTTACTTTACCATTTTCACCGACGATCTCCGTTGCCCCCTCACCGAGGAAAATATCCACATCGTTGTCACGCATGTGTTTAGTAAGCATGGAGGCCATTGGCGAATCAACAATTCGAGGCAGAACCTGAGGCATAAATTCAACAACTGAAGTCTCAACTCCCCAGAGATCTTTAAAAGCCTCGGCCATCTCAAGACCGATTGCGCCACCACCGATAACCACTGCTTTACCAACCTTCCCCTTGGCTATACGGTCTTTAATTTCGATGGCCTTGTGCAAATCGGAAATTGTAAAAACGCCATCAAGATCGGCTCCAGGGATTGGTAAAACAAAAGGACGGGAACCGGTAGCAATCATCAGGGTGTCATAGGGAATATCCTCTTCCGCACCACTTGCAACATTCTGTACTTTCACCGTTTTATTCTGGCGGTTGATAGCCGTGGCCCTGGTACCACTTTTAACAAGAACGCCCTTTGCATCCTCAAAAAAATCTTCGTTTCGGACCATATGGAAGCTGGTGGAACGCAGTTCTGCCTCATCGGAAACGTCTCCTGAGACATAGTAGGGAATGCCACAGCCACCGTAGGAAAACAGGGTATCCTGATCGATGATGGTAACCTCGGCATCCTGCATCAGTCGTTTCACACGACATGCAGCTTTAGGGCCCGCTGCTACGCCACCCACGATTACAATTTTTGCTCCCATTTCAAAATCCTCCAAATATAGAAATACATCTTACGCAATGGTATTTAACGAAAAAACGATATGGACAAATGAACAATAAAACAGGGTAAATTACAAGCAGAAAAAGGACGAATAAGGGTTACTTGACACTGATGAGACAATCAAGCACGAGACGCTGCCGATCATCAAAAAGTCGACGGCTGATCAGCCAGATGGCGGCAAGTACACCAAAACCAGTTCCCGCAGCTATAAGAAACATGATTAGAATCTGATACTTCACTGCATCCAGAGGGCTTGAGCCACCAAGAATCTGACCCGTCATCATACCAGGAAGGCTTACAATACCAGCTGCAGCCATGGAATTAATGATGGGAATCATACCGGTACGCATGCAATCACGCCGTATATCTCCGCTGGCCTCCTGCCAGCTCTGGCCGAGAAGAAGACGCTGCTCTATCACACCACGCTGATCATACATCCCGGTGGTCAATCGATCGGAAGCAATGGCAACGCCATTCATAGTATTGCCAAGGAGCATGCCAAGCATTGGGATAGCATATTGAGGAGTATACCAGGGATCAACGCCAACCATAACGGTCAATGCAAGAAAGGTTACTGTAAAAGAAGAGACCAGCATGGAACCGGTACTGATGAGATATCCCGTGCTGCCGCGCAGCTTTCGCTTTTGCCTGGCCCGTACTTCATATCCCGCGACAAGGAGCATAAAGATCGACATAAACCCTACCGGAATAAAGCCTTCACTTGCAAAGAGGAGTTTAAGAACCATACCGACAAGTAGCAACTGTACGGTCATTCGGATTCCTGAAATAACAATCCGTCTTTCAAGGCCAAGCCCGATACGAAGGGATGTTGCAGCAAGTATCAACAACAGAGAGGCAGCTAAAGAGAGATCAAAAGTGCTCAGCGATATCACGTTCATTCCCGGTTCTCCTTAACAAGACCTGTCGTTTCAACAGTGCAGACTGTGTCTGCCACACGAAAGAGCTGATCGCGGTCGTGGCTCACCCATATACAGCTTATCTGCCTGTGAAAACGAATATCGGCAACAATCTCCTCCACCACGGCAACCATTTTTTTATCAAGGGCCGATGTCGGCTCATCGAGCAGCAGGACACGGGGTCTGTTTATCAGAGTACGAATAAGTGAAAGCCGCTGCCGCTCACCCGTTGACAACCTGCTGACCTGCCATTCCATAACATCCTGAGAGAAGCCTAATCTTTCCATCAGATCCTTGAATTCAGGGTCTAACAAGCCACCGTTAAAATGCGCCCCGACACTATCGTACCACCAGAAAGATTCTGCCGGGAGCATGGCCACCATTTTCCTCCAGATTGGGGGAGAGACTGAAGAACAGACATCAGCATTAAGGATGCATTCACCGTCATGGGGAATCACATCAGCCACTGCCCTCAGTAGTTGTGTCTTGCCAACTCCTGATTTGCCAGTCAATCCGAGACATCCTCCAGGAATCACAGTGATGGAGTATGGCCCATTACCGAGAAATGAAAGATTCGAAAGTCGTAACCCCTGCCCTGGAAATTTTTCAAGGGAGGGTGATTGTAAAGGTGCTGCCTTCATTTTCTTTTGAGCTCACTGATATTGTTCCATGATGCTGTTCAATGATATTCCTGGTAATGGCAAGACCGAGTCCGGTCCCCCTGTTCTTATCGGTAAAGAAAGGTTTGAAAATTTGTGCATTTTTTTCTTCACTCATCCCCACACCACTATCCTGAATTGTAATACAAACTGACCCATCGGATACCTGGACACCGGTGCTTACACGTAAGAATCCTCCCTCCGGCATCGCTTGAATAGCGTTCACAAGAATATTGAGCAGGGCACGATAAAAATGATCCGGGTCTATGGTAATACGACCAACGGTTGGAGAAAATTCTGTTTCAAGAATAATATTATTTTCAGAAAGTTCAGGCTTGATAAATTGCAGGGCCTGAGAAATTAAATTATTAATATCAACCGGAGAAAGTTTCACTTTCTGAGGCCTTGCAAAATCAAGAAACTCGAGCACAATATTGTTGAGTCGTGTAGTTTCAGCTATTATAATCTCGGCAAGATTTTCATTTCCAGGGGCTACTTTCCTGATCCTCTTTGCAAGAATCTCAGCAGTGGAGCGTACGATCCCAAGAGGACTCTTTATCTCGTGGGAAACCGTTGCCACCATGGTTCCAAGATGGGCAAGTCTCTGTGCATCACTCAGTTTTTGTTCCAGACTTAAGCGTTCACGAACTCGTTTTTCCATGATTTTACCGGCTCTGCTGACAATGATCAACAAAACCAGAAAGAGAATAAACATGACCAGTGAAGAGACAAAAATAATACGTCCCTGAAGCCGGACAATGGCTGTATAATCAACGGAAAGATCCTGGGTTATTTCGAGAACTCCCATAATCTGTCCGTCACCACTTGCATCGTCTCGAACCTGACGGAATGGTATAAACGTCTTAAGAAGGCAATGGGCATCCTGAATTCCTGGAAGCAGGCTCAAGATACTACCACTTGAAACTATCTGAGAATTGGCAACACCAAGTAATGCCTTTTCATATTCAAGCCCTCCGATGTTTTTTCTCCCTATCAGTTCTTCATTCGTGGAATATGAAATGATGTTAACGTTGGAGTCATAAATCGTTACCGTTTCCATCTTCATACTGGCAGTAACATTACGGACAATAAGGTCAAGCCTTTGGAACTGTTCAGGATTTGAAAGTGCTATTGTGCCATAACGGATAACCGTTGGCAGCACAAATCCCCTGAACACCTGCTGATTGAGATTTTCTGCAAGAAGCAGCGAATAAGCCTCACTTTGATCCAACATCACAGTACGGGCATGTTTTGAGATAAACCAGGAGAGAAAGAGGGTAAAAATTAAAATAACTCCAAGGCTGGTAAAAGAAAAATACTTCACCAGCTGAAAAGGCATGAGACCGGCACGAAGTTTTTCAAGCTGCTCAGGGTCATTCATGGATGAAACCTGGGAAGATTGTCTCTCGTCTTCAGTCACCACACACCCCGCAGCGTCTGCAGACAGTCGTATCGCAGGGGGCAGTCGTCTTTGCCGCAAATCCTTTCTGATACTCCTTCCACAGATAGTCCTGTTTAATTGAATGATCCACTATATTCCAGGGAAAATAATCACCCGCGCCGTACTGGTGAACAGCAAAAAATTCAGGAGTCAGTCCCTCCTGGCGCATTGCCTGCTTCCATGGTTTGCCGGTTTTTGCCATTTTGGCAAGCACCATCGCAAGGCGCCGGTCACCTCTTGCAAGTACCGCCTGGAATAGGACATTATCGGGCTTGTCATTATTCATACGGACATTTGCTTCTGAGGATATCCCTTTTTTCAGGAAGTCGATCTTGGCCTTCAGGGATTTAACAACATGGGTGGCAAGCCCATCGTTATGGATTTCAAGCTGTTCCCCACCAAAAGGGTGGAACTGAAATGGTGTCCATGGCTTGGGGGCAAAACAATTCACCGACAGGCTGATTTCACACAATCTACCTCTGGCTTTACCAAAGGGAAGCATCCGTTCCCGTATCTTGCCTATCAGATCGAGCATTTCCTCCAGGTCTTCGGAGGTCTCGGTTGGAAGCCCAATCATAAAATAGAGTTTCAACTTATACAAACCAACATCTGCAAGACGTTCAACAGCTACAAGTATATCTTCCTCGGTGAGATTTTTATTAATGACTCTGCGCAGTCGTTCGGAGGCGCCATCCGGTGCAATGGCCACACTTTTCAAACCACTGCTACCAAGCAAGGTTAAAAGCGGCCCGGAAATCCTATCCGCCCGGAGTGATGAAAACGACAGGGAACAACCGCTGTCAAGCAGGTATGATGAAAGCATTTCAAGCTCATCCTGATCAGCCATTTCCATTCCCAGTAGCCCAATCCGGTGCACATTTGCATTACGTTCTTCAAGTCCTGCAACCACAGCATCAGCATCCCACAACCTTGGTGGTCTGTATATGAACCCTGCAGCACAGAATCGGCAACCTCGGGAACAGCCTCTTCCCAGTTCCGTTACATACAAATTTGAAAATTCTGCCTCAGGACTGAGGATTTGAGAATGGGCAGCTTTAGTGACAGTTGACACGACAACCTTGGTAACTCGTTCTGGAATTCCAGGAGCTGGAGTAGTGCCAGTCTGTCTTCCTGTCACATCATCGTAAACGGGAGTATACAAAGAGGGGACATAGGCTCCGTCAATTTTATGCTGAATCTGAAACAAAATCTCGGACCTGCTCAGGCTGTCAAGAGTACTACCAAACAAAGAAAGAAGAGGCGACAGCATACCCTCTGCCTCCCCTAAAAGGAAAAGATCGGTAAAGGGTGCAAGAGGTTCCGGGTTCATAAAGGTGGCCACCCCGCCACCAATGACCAGAGGACTTGCTGGGGTAACAGCACCATCACTTCGATCTTCTGCCAGAAGAGGCACTCCACCGGCTAGCAGCAGGCGTGCAATATTTACATAATCATGTTCAAAGCTGATGGAATAAAAAAGGAGTGAAAATTCGGAAAGCGATCGGCCCGATTCAAAAGAACGGAGGGATGAATGATTATCTTCTGGCAGAAAAAAGCGTTCACAAACCAAATCATCATGGTCATTCAGTAAGGAATAGACCAGTTGAAAACCAAGGCTGGATACCCCTACCCCATACCTGTTCGGGTACAGAAGAGCTACGGGAAGTCGCCCGGTCCATTTCTTGAGATAGGTGCCGCTTTCCTGATCCTGCAATCTGGTGTTGTCGGCACCTTGTTTTTTCTGCTTTCCCCTGCCCAAATGAATTAGCCCCGGGTATATGGAATGAAAGCCGGGACAAGCACCCTCATGAACTTATTTCCTGCCGAAAAACACCAGGAAAATGTTTACTACACCATTAATTGGCCTTTTTCCTGAGATACGTAGGAGTTTCCATATAGTCCTCATTCCAGGGTTTGTTCTCCTTGTTGGACTGCAACGGATCCCCTGAAGAAATACCATGATTCTCAAATCCGTTAAAATTTGATGATGGAAAAATGGAACTCCCTCTGCGCTGGTTTGGTGGCGCTGGAGTAGGATTCCCGGGACGCCCCTCGTTTTCATTAGCTGCCTGGATGCCACCGCTTTTTTCAGGAATGTTTACCTGAACAAGCTCTTTTTTCTTGGGTACTGATTCACCCACACCAGTGGCGATAACGGTAACGTGCAGCTCATCCCCAAGCGCATCATCATACAGGGCACCAATAACAACCTTGGCTTCATCGTCAACCTTATCCTGGATAAGGGCAGATGCTTCCATAAACTCTGCCATTGTAAAAGACTCTTCTGATGCGGAAATATTTATAAGCAATCCACGTGCTCCATCAATACCGACATCTTCCAGAAGTTGATTATCAATGGCACGGTTTGCAGCCTCAGTGGCACGATTTTCGCCAACCGCAGAACCACTGCCCATAATAGCAGGACCAACCTCGCGCATAACTGTTCGCAAGTCAGCAAAATCAGCATTCATAAGTCCTGGAACGTTTATCAGATCGGTAATTCCCTTAACTGCCTGCAACAGAACCTTGTCGGCCATGCTCAGCATATCTGAAAGTTTGGAATTTTTCTGCATAAGAGACAGCAGACGATCATTGGGCACAGTGATAATTGTATCGGCATACTTGCGCAGTTGTTCCCAGCCCTGCTCCGCGTTGCGCATACGAAATTTACCTTCAAAATGGAAGGGCTTCGTTACAACAGCGACGGTTAATGCGCCCATCTCTCTGGCTATTTTTGCAACAATCGGAGCGGCGCCCGTACCGGTTCCACCGCCTAGTCCTGCTGCAACAAAAACCATATCGGCACCCTTGAGGCTCTTTGTCAGCTCATCAATGGACTCCAAAGCAGACTGTTCCCCGGTCTCGGGATCTGCACCTGCTCCAAGTCCCTTGGTGATTCCAGGTCCTATCTGCAGGCACACATCGGCACAGGATTGATCAAGTGCCTGCTTATCAGTGTTTGCTGTTATAAACTCAACACCCTGGAGTCGATGTTCAACCATGGTATTGATAGCATTTCCTCCGCCACCGCCAACACCAATGACCTTAACTACTGCAACACCTTCTGTTTCCGCCATTCTAAACGGCATAATCTCTCCTCTGTTCACGAAAACAGCGACATCCAAATGCCACTTTTCCATAAAATTTAAACAAGCAAATCATAGCATTTACAGCCTGCCTCTGAAACCTATTTTTTCAAAATTCACAAAAAATCACATTATTTTTCTGAGCCAGTCCTTCATTCGACCAACCATTGAGCTGTCACTGTAACGTTTATCAACCTGGTGCTGACGACCATACATCACCAGGCCAACCCCAGTGGTGCACCGTGGCGTATTTACTTCGTTCACCTTTCCACCTATCTGCGCCGGATATCCAATCCGTACCGGAAGGTCAAAGATCTGCTCTGCAAGATCTGCAAGATTGGCAAGTAACGCTGTACCACCGGTGATGACGATCCCACCATTTATTTTATTTTTCAAGCCGCAATTTATCAAATTCTGATTCACCATTTCCAGGATTTCAACCATTCTGGCCTGAACAATGTCAACCAGCACTTTCTGGGTCACTTTTCGTGGCTCACGATCACCAACAGTCGGGACATCTACAACATGATTGGGTTTTATCAGGGACGAAATGGCACAGCCAAAATCTTCCTTTAAACGTTCCGCATCCTGCAAAGGCGTTCGCAAACCGACCGAGAGGTCATTGGTAAGATTGTGACCACCAAGGCCTATTTCACAGGTATGACGGATGGTTCCATCGCAAAACACGGCAAGGTCCGTAGTCCCACCGCCAATATCAAGCAATGCCACCCCCAACTCCATCTCATCGGGACTCAATGTGGCATGGGCCGAGGCAATAGATTCCAGTACCATATCGGCAACTTCGAGCCCTGCCTTGTTGCAGCAGGTGTATAAATTGTGAACTGCTCCCATATCAGCAGTCACAATATGCACATTGGTAACCAGTCGAACTCCCGTCATCCCGATGGGATTCTGAATCCCGGTATGGTCATCCACCATATACTCCTGAGGAAGTACATGGATTATCTGCTGATTTTCAGATATTTTAACAGTACGTGCCGCAACAATGACATCCTCGACGTCACTTTGTTTAATTTCACGACCGTTAATTGCTATGATTCCAGGGCTGTTAAAGCCTTTAATATGATTTCCGGCGATCCCTACATAAACAGTACGAAGATCACACCCTGCTGACTCCTCAGCCTGTTTCACCGCCTGACGGATCGACTTGACCGTTGATTCAATATTAACAACCACTCCCTTCTTAAGACCAACCGAGGGAGCAGTGCCAATACCGATAATATCCACACTGCTCTCAAACACTTCTCCCACCACACAACAGATCTTGGTGGTTCCAATATCAAGCCCAACTACAAGATCTCCGGCTTCCCGTTCTTTTTCGTCTCGCTCAAGTTCCACCCCACCGATCGCCTTCAGTTCAATCTCATCCATTTTTTCTACCCTGAGTGATTTCGTACCACTAAAACTTTATCTTCCTGATAATCCATACGGATAAAGGCCACATCCTCGATAATGGCCTTTCCTTTTTTCTTTTCATACAACACTTTCAAAACCCTGTGTAACTGAGAAAATTTTTTCTCCACCTCTCCTTTTCCAAAATAAATAGGAAAAGGATGCTCAACTAGATAGACTATCAGTTCACCTTCTGGAGTGAAATGAATCTCCGAAATATTCTGGGCAGGAAGATTTGGATTATTTTGGCTAGCCAGTCGTAAAAAAGTGGACGCAGCGTCAAGTGATTGTTTCTTCACTATTTCTGCCTCAACAAGATCAAGCCCTGTGATGACAGGAAAATCCAAATCCTGTCCTGAAGCTACCGTCGCAAAAAGAACTCCTCTGCCATCAAGATACTGAAATCCATTTTCTTCCCCATGAGCAACCAGGGCCTGAGGACGATATTCTTTTATCGAAATCAACAAACCATCTGGCCATATTCGCCGTATTTTTGCCTGTTCAACCCATGGATGCCTCTCAAGACGCTCCTTTATGGCTCCAGGTTGCAAAGTCAACATATTCATTTCATATGTGATATCTGCATACTTTCTCAGTTCTTTGGCATTTGTTACCACACAGCCACTGATTTCAATCTCATGGACACGAAAATAGAGCAAATCCCCGAAGAGAGTCCGCCACGACCCAAGCGTGAGGAAGTATCCTGCCGCAACAAGGATCCCTGTCAACAACAGAAGCTTAAAGGGAGCCCTCTTTCTCCTGTTATCTTTCTCAGCCCCAAGCCCCATACTCTGCCGACCACGCCCTTCTTTCCTTGTCTGCCATTTTTCTCGTACACTTTTCCTTCTTGCAGTTGTGTTCAGATCTTTTGCCTGATAGCCCTGCTGGGTGATCTTTCTCGAAAGAACAGACATTTCACTGTCTTTCTTTTTTTTTCTCACAAAAAGCACTCTGAGATTGGCAAATACTGATCGTTTCTTCATCTTTTCATCAGTTGTTTAGAGAAAGTGTACTTCTGGAAAAAGGTGAATGCCACTATCTTTTTCAACCTGTTCAGTAACAATATCCATAAGCTGACACACATCTCCGGCTGTGGCTGTCCCGGTGTTAACGATAAAATTCGCATGGACCGGAGATATCATGGCGCCACCGCAACATCTCCCTTTCAGACCCGACGCTTCAATAAGGCGCCCCGCAGAATCACCATTGGGATTTTTGAAAAATGATCCTGCATTTTTTTCTATCCTGGGTTGTTTTTCCTTACGCATCTGAACATTTTCGCGACAACGTTTCTGGACAGATACCTTAGTTTCAGGAACGAGGGATAAATCAACCGAGACTACTATTCGTTTTTTCTCAGCATCCCCTTGATTTGCCCAGAGCCTATAAGTAAATTCAAGCTCATCCCGGTTCAAAGTCTCGACACCAGCCGCTGAAGACATGACATCAAGAGCAGCTACAACTCCTGCAATTTCCTCACCCATAGCCCCTGCATTCATTACCACTGCCCCGCCGACAGATCCTGGAATTCCAGCGGCAAACTCAAGTCCGGAATAGCCGCGTTCAGTACACCAGTTCAAAAGCTTTGCCAGACTGCATCCTGCTCCGACTCTGATACGGATCGATTCTGCTCCTGGTTCCGTCAGGTCCTCTATCTCAGAAAGTTCCTTTCCAAACAAAAGAACTACTCCGGCAAAACCGCCATCGGAAACAAGGAGATTGCTCCCTCTCCCGATAAAACGCCATGCAAGATCATTCTCGGCAAAACATTTCAGCAACCTGCCCAGTTCCGCAACACTTTCAACCACAATAAGAGCGTCCGCCGGCCCTCCAATTCCAAAGGAAGTATAGGGCGCAAGTGGACAATCCCATTTCACGTCCCCTTCTGCAACTGTTATGATGCGTTCCCGCAGGTTCCTTGCTATGGTCATTCCCGCTTCTCTTCCTCGATCAGTGCGACCAGGGCTTCACCGGCAAGAACTATATTTCCAGCACCCAGGGTCAATACCAGGTCACCCTCGTTAAGTTCCGGCAATAGTGCCTCTGCCAGACCCTCAACACGAGAGGCAAATTTTGTCTTCCGCTGACCATGCTTTTTCACTTCATCAAGTAATATTTCGCCCGATATTCTTTCATCAGGGATTTCACTTGCCGCATAAATTTCTGTCATCACCAAATAGTCAGCCTGATGGAAACAGGTTCTGAACTCCTCGAGTAGAGCCAGAGTTCTGCTGTACCTGTGTGGCTGAAAGAGGACGACCAGTCTCTTCTCAGGCCACCCCTCTTTAATAGCAGCCAGGGTGGCTCTGATTTCTGTCGGGTGATGCCCATAGTCATCAATTACCGTAATTCCACGCCCCTTCCCTTTCAGCTGCATGCGTCGTTGAACACCCTGAAATGTGGCAAGCGCTTTACTAATGGTCTCAAAGGGAATTGCCAGTTCCAAACCGACACAGATAGCCGCCAGTGCATTATAGACATTGTGTCTCCCTGCAAGCGAGAGGTCTATAGATCCCAGCGATTCGCCTTTGTGGCGTACAGCAAATTTCACCCGGCCATTTCCCGGTTCAATATGATCGGCCATAAGATCGGCCTGAGCGGTCAAACCATAGGTTATCTTACGTTTCTTGATCCTTGGAAGGATATCTGCAATATTCGCATCATCAAGACAGACAATAACCGCACCATAAAAAGGAATTCTGTCAATAAACTCGAGGAACGTTGCCTTAATATGGTCAATATCTTTGTAGTGATCCATATGTTCCAGATCAATATTGGTGACCACCTCAAGAACCGGAGATAATTTAAGGAAGGAGCCATCGCTTTCATCAGCCTCCGCCACCAGGAATTCGCCCTGCCCAAGTTTTGCATTCCCCCCGAGGCTGTCCACCTTCCCGCCCACAACAATAGTGGGATCAAGATTCGCCACATGCATCATCCAGCTCACCATAGAGGTGGTCGATGTTTTGCCATGACTGCCGGCAATGGCTATACCAAATTTTTTAAGACGCATCAGTTCCGCAAGCATCTCTGCCCGCTGAATCACCGGAATCTCTGCGGCAAGTGCTGTCACAACCTCTGGATTATCTTTTGTGATGGCAGAAGAAGTAACCACAACATCTGCCCCTTTGACCCATCGTCCGTCATGCCCCTTGTGAATTGTACCACCAATAGATTCCAGGTTCCTGGTTGTAACAGAATCATTCAAATCAGAACCGGAAACCTCATAGCCGAGATTCAGAAGAAGTTCTGCAATGCCGCTCATTCCTATACCGCCGACACCGACAAAGTGTATTTTTTTTGTTTTGTTGTACATATGATGAGAAGAGGTTTTCGGTTTTAGGGTTGCGGTGTGTGGTTTAATAATCCCAGACACTCATCGACTATATGTTCTGCAGCCTTTGGAAAGGCACGGCTTTTCATCGCCCTGCTCATTTTCTTCAGTTTGGCTGGATTCTCAAAAAACTGCACCAGTTGTTCAGCCAGAACCTCGGCTGTAAGATCTCTCTCGACAAACATCAATGCCCCCCCGGCCTGCACGTAATACTCAGCGTTTTTTTCCTGGTGGTTATCTGCCGCATACGGATAAGGAATAAGTAGAGCCGGTTTTCCCAGAACCGCAAGCTCTGCAAGGGTAGTCGCTCCAGCACGCGAAACCAGCAGGTCTGCCTCTTTGTAGATGGCTGCCATATCTGTGAAAAATGGAGCAACTGTGGCATCCACACCATTCCTTTTATAAATCGCCTCAACTTCTTCAGCATCTTCTGGCCCGGTCTGATGAATCACCCTGATGTTCTTCAGGCCTGACAAGCCAAGAGTAAAGGCGGTGCTCACAAGTTCGTTCACTCGATGAGCCCCAAGACTGCCTCCAAGAACGAGGAGTACGAGAGGTTTGTCGTCTGGACTATCTCCACTTTCAGACAATTTGAGAATTTCACTGCGTACGGGATTGCCGGTAAGCACCGTCTTCTCTTGAGGAAAAGACCTTTCACTTCCGGGCAGAGAAAGACATATTCGAGCAACCATTGTTCCAAGCTTTCTGTTAGCAAGCCCAGGGATTGAATTCTGTTCATGAATAAGGGTTGGCTTACCAAAAAATTTTGCAGCTATCATCACCGGACCTGTCACATAGCCACCCACCCCCACCACAATATCTGGTTTGAAACGGAGAATATGATACATGGCCTCCAGGCACGAAACAGGCAATACCAGTATTCCAAGTAGAAGACTCAAAAGATTCTTTCCCTTTAATCCTTTGGAATGAATGGAACAGGTTGCATACCCATACTGTTCAAGACCTGCTTTATCCATTCGTCTTCCGGTTCCGACAAAAAGCACTTCAGTACCCGGCAATCGTTCACACATGGCTTCAGCAGTGGCAATTGCCGGAAACAGATGTCCTCCGGTACCACCGCCAGTGAGCATAAGTCGGATGGGAGTAGTCATCAGACTCGCCTTCCTTCATCGTCATTCAAGGCAAGCACCGCCTGCATAAAAACCTCTCCACGATGCCCGTAATTATCAAACATATCAAAGCTTGAGCATGCTGGTGCCAGTAAAACTATTTCTCCGGGTTGGGCACTGTCTGCCGCCAGAGACACGGCATCTTCCATGGAATCAGCACGGAGAACGGGTACGGTTCCCTCCATAGCATCTGCTATTGCACCTGCAGCTTCTCCAATCAGGATGAGCTTTTCGACTTTCTCCAGAACAAACTCTTTTAATACCGTGTAATCCTCTCCCTTGTCGCGACCACCGGCAATAAGAATAACCCCCTTGGAAAAAGAGCAAAGGGCGCTGATGACAGCCCCTGTGTTTGTTGCTTTGGAGTCGTTGTAGTAGTCCACGCCCTTCCTCAGTCTCACATGCTGCAATCTGTGATCGGCTGGAGCAAAGTATTTCAGGCCATTTGCTATATCATTCTTTTCACAGCCAAGAAGTGAAACGGCAAGTATTGCAGCACAGCTGTTAAGCATTCCCGTGTGGGAATCAAGTTTTGTCCCAGCTAACTCATAACTATCTGTTCTATCCGGCAAAGTTATACAGACCTTCCTGTCGTTACCCGTTGCCGCACAATTACTTGCCGGATTCCCAAAACAATATACTTCCTGCCCGTTCAGCAGTTCCCGTACATGAAGACACATTGGATCGTCACTGCAGAGTATCGCCTTATCATCTGCTTTTTGGTGCACAAACATCTTCATTTTTGCGGCAGCGTAATTGACCATACTCCCGTGGCGATCAAGATGATCCGGTGTGATATTCAATAACACGCCGATGTGAGGACAAAAGCTCCCTGCTGACTCAAGTTGGAAACTGGAAAGCTCAAGCACCAGATAATCCGCACGCTCATCACCGAGTAAATAGTTCAGTACAGGTGTGCCGATATTACCGCCAACAAAAACTTTTTTTCCAGAGGCCCGAAGTAGCTCCCCAATCAGTGCCGTCACTGTGGTTTTCCCATTCGTTCCTGTCACTGCCACCACACATTCGGTGATATACGGAGCAGCAAGTGCAAGTTCGCCCAGAATTGGAATATGCTCTTCCCGCAGTTCATTCAGGAGTGGCAGGTCAGTTGAAACCCCTGGACTAATCGCTACAAAATCTCCACGGGACAGAAATTCTTTACTGTGCCCACCACTCTCAAAGGAGATATCATTTTTTTTTAGATACTCCTGATCTTCCTGAGGCAGAGCACTAAAGACGCGCCTGTCACTTACAGAAACCTGCGCCTCCCTGCTCAAAAGAAATTCCAACATCGCCCGGCCGGATATCCCAAGGCCAATAACAACGGCATGTTGGCCGGGTTTTATTTTCTGTCCAATTTCCATCAGCGCATTTTTAAGGTTGCTACAGCAAAAAGACCAAGAATTACAGAAACAATCCAGAATCTGACCACGACCTTGGGCTCATGCCATCCTTTCTTCTCAAAATGATGGTGAAAAGGTGCCATCAGGAAAATTCGTTTACCGTGGCTGAGCTTAAAATATCCAACCTGGAGGATGACAGAAAGTGCTTCCATAACAAATATTCCACCAACGATGGCCAGAAGTATTTCCTGCTTGATAATTATGGCAACACCGCCAAGAGCGCCACCGAGGGCAAGAGACCCCACGTCACCCATAAATATCTGCGCGGGATAGGCATTAAACCACAAAAATCCCAGACAGCCACCGACCATTGCCCCACAGAACACAGCAAGTTCTCCAGCACCCTGGACATAGGGAATCTGGAGGTAGTCTGCCAGTACCACATGGCCGGCAAGGTAGGAAAAAACGAGATACACGGCTGCGGAAATAACCGTGGGACCTGCCGCCAGACCATCAAGGCCATCTGTAAGATTTACGGCATTCGAGGAACCCACAATAACAAGGACTGCAAAAACAATGTAAAACCATGACAAATCAGGTTGAATATTCTTCAGGAAAGGGACACTCAGGAGACCATCATATCCCGGATGCAGCAGAACAAACAATCCCACCACCGAGGCACCAAATATCTGCAACAGAAGCTTCCCTCTCGCACTCAACCCGGCACTGGTCATTTTTCTGATCTTTTGATAATCATCAATGCCACCAATAAAGCCAAAAAACAGAACCACAAACAACAGCAGCCACACCAGCGGATTATCAAGTCTTGCCCAAAGCAGAGTCGAGAATGTTATTGCTGTAAGAATCAGTACCCCGCCCATGGTAGGCACTCCCTGTTTGGCAAGATGGGTTTCCGGCCCGTCGTCACGAACTACCTGACCGATCTGATACTGTTTGAGCTTTCTTATAAACCAGGGTCCCAGAAGGAGCATTATAAGAAAAGCGGTAACCGCACCTCCAATTGAACGCACGGTGATATAGCGAAAAACGTTAAATGCACCAATACTGTTACTGAGGGGATAGAGCAGATGATACAACATTCAATGTTCTCCGTTGAGTCCTTCAACAATTTCTTCAAGGCGCATACCACGTGATCCTTTCACCAGAATATAACTTCCCGGGTTGATAGCTCCGCTATTGCAAAGCCCATGCAACCAGGAAATACATCCCTCCTTATTCTCAAAAACATGAACCCGCTTCCTGTTCATGCCATTTTCAATGGCTCCGTTTGCAGTTGATTCTGCAAAGGCTCCGAGGACAGCCAGAAAATCTATCCCGGCTGTGGCAACCACCTCACCAATCCCCCTGTGCAGGGCTGCACTATTCGGCCCCAGTTCCAGCATATCACCGAGAACGGCTATACGAGTCCCACCTCCAAGCTCTTGGAGAGTTGCGATCCCCGCTTTCATGGACTCTGGATTTGCGTTATAGGTATCGTTAATGATACGACTGCCCGAAGGACCATCCACTATCTGCATTCGCCTCTCGGTTGGCTTGAACGCAGAAAGACCATCTCCAATATACTGTATATCAACACCTGCTGCAGTAGCAATTGCAGCAGCAGCCAGAGCATTGGAAATATTGTGAGCCCCAGCAACCTGAAGCGTTACCAGAATTTCCTGGTCATGCACATGGAGAACAAAAGAGAGATTCTCCCTATCCCCTGTTCTGCAGTCTGTTGCATAGACATCGGGTACCCCAGGGCCGTTATCCACCATTCCAAAAACTATTTTTTCCTGACTGCAGCTCTCAGCAGCCTTTACCACCCTTGGATCATCACCATTTACCACAAGAATGGTACCCTTGCCACTCCCTTGAAACAGCTCCGCTTTGGCCCTTGCCACCCCTTCAATATCACCCAATCCTTGCAGATGTGCACCATGGACATTAAGCACACAGGCTATATCGGGATCAGCGATTTCCGTCAACCTGGCAATCTCGCCAGGTGCATTCATTCCCATCTCAAGGATCACTACTTTGTGTTTTGGAGAAAGCGGAAGCAGCGACAGGGGAAGTCCAATCAAATTATTGAAATTCCCTTCAGTTTTAAGGACCCTTGCAGATGGAGCATCAGCCCGTTCAGGCCACTTTTCCTTGAAAATTGCAGCACTCATTTCCTTGACGGTCGTCTTGCCGCTACTTCCGGTAATAGCTATAACATCAGGAGCTGAGAGTTCTTTCATGCATGCACGTCTGTAGCGGGCAAGATCGCCAAGTGCCCGTGTCGTATCTTTGACCTGCACCACGGGAACCGACAGGGAAGACTCGGGCAGGCGTTCCATGATACAACAACCCGCTCCTGCCGTTACCACCTGCCCCACGTAGTCATGGCCATCAAAACGCTCCCCCTTCAATGCAACAAAAATATCAGCGGGCTGGATGGTTCTGGAATCTGTCCTTATGAAACCGAGTTTTTTTCGAGAGTCAAGATCACCAACGCACTCCCCTCCCGTTGCCTTAACCAGCGATTCGACCTTCCAGTCACTTAGCACCTGAGCTGCTTCCAGGCTGTCATCAAAAAACTTCCTGCCCAAACGAGTCAACTGATAATCCTCATGCCCTTTCCCGGCAATGACCACAATATCATCTCCAGCTGCGGCCGATATGGCGACCTGAATAGCCCGATGACGATCAGGTATAATCACAAAACCGCGATCATCAGATTTTCTTTGCACAAGCCATGGATAGCTCTGTTGCTGAATCGCTATCCCCCTGACAATATCACCAATTATAACCTCTGAATCCTCACTTCGTGGATTGTCATCGGTTACAATAACAACATCAGCATAGCTCCCTGCAACTGTTCCCATCAATGGTCGTTTTCCGGAATCCCTGTCGCCACCACATCCAAACACACAGTAGAGATTACTATGGGGAAGTCCTTTAACCGTTTTCAACACCTGCTCCAGAGCATCAGGTGTATGTGCATAATCGACAAAAACGGCAGGTCTGAACGATCGTTCATCTGGGATTACTGCAATCTGTTGAAGGCGTCCGGGAGCACCCTTTGCCTTATTGAGAGCAGCAGCAATGGTTACTGGTGATATTCCGGCAACCATGGCCATGGCATAGGCTGTTTGAAGATTACTGACATTAAAATTTCCAACCAGAGGAGACACAAAAGAACAGATTCCGTTCGGTGTCTGAAGAGTCACCTCGGTTTTTCGGATATCACTGTTCACTGCAAGCGGAAAGATATCCCGTCCCTTCCCATCACCGCAACTAAGAACAGAAAATCCCTTTTCCAAACAGAGAGACTCCATTCTTGCACTCCAGTTCTCTTTTTGATCGGAGTAGGTTATAACAGCCTTTCCCTTGTCACGAAGATGATCTGTAAAAAGAAGGCTTTTCGCGGTAAAATAATTTTCCATGTCGCAATGGTAATCGAGATGGTCTCGACTCAAATTGGTATAGGCTGCCACATCAAACTTAAGTGCTCCTATACGATTTTGCTCAAGGCCGTGTGAGGATATCTCCATAACCACACTGTCAACTCCATCATCTGCCATTTTTCGCAGAGTCTGTTGGAGAAGTAAGGGTTCCGGTGTTGTAAAAGAGGACGGAATACGTATCAGTACACCTGAAGGGTCGTAGTAGCGGTAATCAACGGTTCCCAAAACCCCTGGCCTTTTCCCGCTCTCGCGTAAAATTGATTCGAGCAGGTAGGTGACACTGGTTTTTCCATTGGTACCAGTGACACCAAACAGAGTCATGCTTGAAGAAGGATAGCAAAAAAGAATTTCCGCAAGCCTGCCATAACATTCCCGGCTATTAGTTGTCTCATAGACACAAATTGCATGATTTTCAAACCGTTCACAGCTAACCCGTCCTTTTTCAATAAGCAGCGCAGAACAGTTCGAAGCAACGGCCTGATCAATAAAATCATGGCCATCATTTACACTTCCAGAGAGAGCGATAAAAAGCGAACCTGATTTAACCTTGCGGGAATCAATGGTGATTTGGGTGATGGGACAATTGGAAGGAGTACCGGAAAGAAGGCTGAGCCCGAGTTTCCCGGCCACTATTGAAAAATCAAAATCCCCCAAGGAATACTCAACAGTACCGGGAACACTACAAACCCAGCTTTCCGCAATGCGATTCTGTTGTTTTTGAGACATTTCTTGTCCTGTTTCGGGCATGTAAATAGAAATACGTAAATAACCGGAATCATGCACCTTCAAAATTCTTTCGAAGTTTACGTCTATCTTGCCATGTTTCGAAAAGAATTTGCTAAAAGTACTTTCGCACCCCTCAAGTGTGAGATGCTAATCAGATACCGACTCTTTAACTTGCAATTTTTTTATCTTCATGCCCTCCTCCGGAGGAGCATCTATAGTCAGGGTCAAAATACAGGAACTATCTTTCTCCAGCTCCTTTCCGGCAACGGGACTCTGTGCAACAATGCGCCCGGTGCCTCTTACCGTAACATTCACTTCAGCACTTTGTAACAGGCGAAGACCTTTACGTAAACTCAACCCTGTTAAATCCGGCATGATTTGTACCGGCTTCGCTGCGTTTGCTCCCCCATGAGCAACGGCTACAGTTTCGGTATCCGTCCCGGTTTTAAAATTGTGCTCTTCGCTTTCTTCCATCTCTACAACGTCTGCAATATTTCTATAAATCTGCTGCAATGCTACCATGGAAGGAAGTATCGCATCGACTCCTTCACACAAAGAATTTGCAGCCACCGCCGCACTCTCTGGCACCAGCAGTTCCTCATCCCTTGAAACAAGGAGAAGTATCATTTCCGGTTGTTCAGCTGGAATGACAACCAGCCCCATTCGATCCCGGACATACTCCCCCCCCGAATCATTCATTACCAGGGAAACAGTCTCACCACATAGCCTTCTTGATCCGAGTGTTCCTTGCTGCCCCTGCATGGATAGCAACGTTCTAAGTTCCTGGGAGACAAGTGATGGAAACACGTTACGTCCTATGTCTTTATTATGAAAGACATCATAGAAGAATTCTCTTTGCTGGGGGCGTTCTATGATCCTGTCAAGAATGTGTGGTTGTATCTTTTTGCCACCATTCAAAAGATGGGTGAGTCCCAGTAAAACCTTCAGCGGTAGTGCAGTCTTGGGCACTGCTCCAAGGTAGAGATCCGGGCCAGTCCCCTCAAATCGAGGCAGAGTCGTTGCTTGTTTTTTACCTCCTGAAAAGTCAACATGAATATCTGTTGTCAACTGCAAACGTTCCAATAGCCTAAGCTGACTTGCAAAATCAACATTATCGCTAACCACACTCCAGGGATACACCTGAGTGCTCTGCTCCCAGCCAAGCTGCAGAAAAGATGCGTCTTGAAAAAACTTCCGAATTTCTTCAGGAACCACCATGGGAGTAAGAAAAAGATTCTCAAGAATTTCTTCCTGATGCTGCCAGACATGATTGGGATTGAAGGGTGGGTAGCTTGCTCCGGCAACAATTTTCCCCTCTTCTGTGTCAAGCAACAGGGAAGTTACTCGTCCATCCCCCATTTTTTCGCCAAGACTTCTGACGTATTTTTCAAGGATAGCCTGGATTTTCATGTCCAGAGTCAAAACCAGGTCATGCCCCTTGGTACTTGTCTGGGCAAGCCCTTTTAAATCAATAGCCGGGATATCCTCCTGCCGGACACGATCCTGATTGAGAAGGCGATTATAGTAATGTTCAACACCTGAAAGCCCCAGATCATTCTCTGAATATCCAATCAGATGTGAAGCATATTCCTGCTGAGGATAATTTCTTGCCACTTCCCGATGCAGATAAATCCCTGGGAGCTCGAGGCCTGCAACAGCGTCTTCTTCCTCCTGAGAAATATCTCGGTGCAGCCAGACAAGGTGCGAATCCCGCTCCATCTTGGCAGTCAGTTCAGACTCAGAAAGACCGAGTGTTGTTGCGAGGACTCTTGCCGTTTCTGAGATATGTTCCACTTCACGGGGGCGAACATACAGTGACACCCGTTCGAGGGTCCGGGCAAGTTCCTTAAAGTTTCGATCGAAAATTGTTCCCCTATCACCATTCACGAACGGGGTCTCTGCAGGGAAAGTCTCCCTCCAGATATCAGCCATATTTGACAATTGCTGCCTGTATAGTATGCCAAAGACAAAACCAGCCAAAAGAAGCAGAAAAACAAAAAGGAGCCATATCCTCACTCTTCTATTGTTTTCTGTTTTAAGACGGGATCTCCTTGCCATCGACTAACTGCAGTAAGTGCTCAGAACTTTAAGTACTGTTCCGAGACAGGAGTATGGATGGCCAGCTGATTACCAGCTGCCACTTCCACGGCCTCGGAGGAAAACATACGAGCTTTTTTTGCACGGAGTAAAATGTTTGTTGTAACCAGTTCGTTGTGAACGGCTTCGAGATTAGCAATTTCTGCACTAATCCGTTCTCTCGAGCCATCCATGAGAGCAAAAGCTACACAAAGAAACAGCACTGCAACCAGTAAAACTTTTGTCAGCCCATACCAGAGTTGTTTGCCACCAGGAAGAGTCATGCTTTGACGACGTCCATACCCGTCATGACGTCGAAATGAATTTCGCCGAGGAATCATCGTATGGGCCGAAGGATTAATTATCATGGTCTCACCTCTTCTCTTTAAATTTTTTCCGCAACTCGCAATCGAGCACTGCGCGATCTTCTGTTTCGTTCTCGTTCATCAGGACTTGCGACAACAGGCTTTCTGGTAATGACCTTCAGTTCCTCGTTGTCACGAAATTTCCGTTTCACCATTCTGTCTTCCAAAGAGTGGAATGAGATGACACAAAACCGTGCTCCGGGTTTCAGGTATTCCACGCCACGTTCCAGAATTCCTGCAAGATTCTCAAGCTCAGTATTGACAGCTATACGCAGGGCTTGAAATACCAGTGTTGCAACATGAATTTTCTTGGGATGAAATCGTCTTGGCACTGCCTTCACAACAATGTCGGCCAACTGCTTTGAGGTGGAAATCGGCTCCAGCATTCTCTCTTGAACAACAAAAGAAGCTATCCTTCTAGCCTGCTTCTCCTCTCCATAATAGTAAAAGATATCAGCCAGTTCGTCCTCAGAACACTCAGCGAGAATAGCTGCAGCGGTCACCTCACGCCTGAGATCCATCCGCATATCCAGAGGTTCATCGCGCTGAAAGCTGAAACCGCGCGCCCCCATATCAAGTTGCAGGGATGAAAGCCCGATATCGATAAGGATGCCATCGACTTTGTCCACGCCAACCTCTGCCAGCCCCTCTCCAATCTCAGAAAAATTTCTTCTGACAATGGTCAGACGATCACCAAAACATTTCAGCCGTTCCCTACTCTTCTCTATGGCTGCGGCGTCCCAGTCAAAGGCAATAACACGCCCATTTGGTGAACTCTTGCGTAATATCGCCTCACTGTGACCACCCAGCCCCAAAGTCCCGTCGACATAGACCCCATCACTTCTGGGATCAAGCAGTTCAAGGGTTTCAGAAGGTAAAACAGAACAATGAATATCCGCTGCTTTATCCTGATCACTCATCAGAGAATTCCGAGTTTGGACAAGCCATCATCAAAACTGTCAAAATTCTCAAGAGTTCCCTTGATTTCAATCTCCCAGGCATCCTTGTCCCATATCTCTACCCAGTCACGCATACCGGTGAGAACGAGATCCGTACCAATTCGAAGCTCAGCACGCAGCGCTGCCGGAAGAAGAATGCGCCCCTGCTTATCAAGATTGCACTCCGTTACTCCAGACAAGACCCAGCGAATATAGCTGCCCATCTGAGGCTGTTCTTTCTGATCAAGGAGCTTGTCTTCAATAATTTCCCATTCGGAAACCGGATAGGCACGGAGGTGAGCTTTCCAGGGGACAACCATGAGCATCCCGGAACCATACTGAGCCAGAACATCACGAAAGCGACTTGGGAAATTCAGTCGCCCCTTGTTGTCCAGACTGTGCTCAGATTTGCTGCGAAATCTGCTTTTTATGGTCTTCCCTGAACTCATTCCTCTCCACCTGTTATCCACATCACCCCACTTCACACCACTATTGTAAGTTTTATATCAGATTCGCTCCCCTTGTCAAGACATTTCACTTAAAATTACATGAAACTAAAGACACTTAGACGTAGAGCACAAACACACACCATAAAGCGCACCCAGCAACCAAAACCACAACAGAACGTACAGAATGGGTATTTAACAGCACCTAAGGAAAAAGAGACACTCAGACAGAAAAGAAGTGAAGAGACTGAAAATACAGGATGATTAAAAAATAGCAAAAAGCACTCCTACAAAATATCTTTCACAGGTGGTGGAAAGTGGACAAAACAGTCGGAACAATCTCATCAAGTGGAAGCAAGCCCTCTCATTGGCGCAAACTGCTACTGTTCGTCACACAATGCCAGGCACTATCAGAAAAGACTGCACTCGGTTCGGGAACTTTGCTGACCATGGGAAAGAACTCATGATCTTCGGAAATTATGACGACTACAACCCTATGTGGGGATAGTGTCGGAACAGACGGGGAAATAGAAGCAAACCTCTTTGAAAAGACCCACTTAACGGAAAATCCGCTTACAACTATGCAGGCCAAAGCTTGGACTGCACATCGGACTCAGTCTTTGAACTAGACTTTTTCTAGAAAACAGGCTGCGCCCAACAGTACTTTCTGGGTCAGGGACAAGGCTATGTGGTTTTGGGTCAGGAAAATCAATACACCAAAGGAACTACAGTGAACATGAGGAAAAAAGCGATACTAAAGAAAGGATTTACTTAAAATCAACGCTTGGCATCTCACGTTGGGTAGCCAGTTCCAGCGACAGGTAGTCCTGCTTCACAAAACCAAACTTCTGCGCTATCAGAGAGGATGGAAAGGATTCCACAAGGGTATTGAAACGCCCGATGTAGCCATTGTAACGGTTCCTGGCCTCCTGGATTTCCCGTTCTATTTCATCGAGACTGTTTTGGAGATCAAGAAAATTTTCACTAGCTTTTAAATCTGGATAGGCTTCGGCAATGGCAAGCAGACCACCCAGAGATTTTGTAATTTTACTTTCCTTCTCCATTCGTGACGAATCTGTCCCGCCACTGAGTTGTCTTATCTTTTCTTCAAATATTTTGTTTTCATGAGCACTGTAGCCTTCAATTACCTGAACAAGAGTGGGAATAAGATTTGCGCGACGTTTTAACGCAACATCGATACGACTCCACGACTCTTCTATCCTGTTCCTATATCTGACAAATTTATTATAAATGCCGACCATTATTACAGTAACTACAAAAACGATAAAAAAGATGGGTATAAGAAACTGTGGTGGCATCATTTTCCTCCAATCATTTATACTTACAGGCCCAGAAGTTTTCGAAGATTTGAGTCACTGGAAAAGCTGTGATCAGCGTCGGGGTATGCCCCACTACGAACCTCTGCGTTATACTCAGATACCGCCTCTTTTATGACTGGAGCAAGCTTGCAGTAGGATTTCACAAAACTCGGGATAAACTTATCAAACATCCCCAGGAGATCGTGGGTAACGAGAACCTGTCCATCACAATGCACTCCGGCCCCGATACCGATGGTGGGAATTGCAATCTCTTCAGAAATAATTCGGCCAAGTTCATCGGGAATACATTCAAGAACGATGGCAAATGCTCCTGCCTCCTCAAGAGCTTTGGCCTCTGCAACCATTCTCTGCGCTGACTCAAGATCACGGCCCTGCACCTTATATCCTCCCAGTTGAGTAGCCGTCTGCGGCGTCAACCCAATATGGCCCATGACTGAGATCCCAGCCCGTTCCAATGCCGTTACCGTCTCACAGACTTCCATCCCCCCCTCCAATTTCACTGCGTCACAGCCGGCTTCCTTCAGAAAACGCCCACCATTGAGGATGGCATCACGCTTCCCTGACTGGTAGGAGCCAAAGGGCATATCACCAACTACAAAAGCTCCCGGTGCCCCCCGGCGGACAGCAGAGGCGTGATGGATCATCTCATCCATGGTCACGGGAACTGTTGAATCATAGCCAAGCACAACCATCCCCAGGGAATCACCTACCAGAAGCACATCCACATCGGCTGCGATCAGCATAGATGCCATGGCAGCATCGTAAGCTGTAAGCATTGTGATCTTTTCACCTTTTTTCTTCATGGCAAGGATGCCGGCTACAGTTTTCCGTTTCTGCATGTCTTATTCTCCTGTATCGAAGAGAGTCGGTTGGCGTTTCATACTGTTGGGGAGAGGCCGGCCAAAATGTTCATAGGCATTCATGGTCGCCATGCGTCCGCGCGGGGTTCTTGCTAAAAATCCGGACTGTATAAGAAAGGGTTCGTATACATCCTCAAGAGTATTCTTTTCTTCGCAGACTACAGTGGCCAGTGTTTCCAGACCGATAGGACCGCCCTGAAATTTATCGATAATTGAAAGCATAATACGCCTGTCCATATCATCAAGGCCAAAGCGGTCCACATTGAGCAGTTCCAGGGCTTCATCAGCCACCTTTGCAGTCACTGTGGCATGTTTTCCAACTTCAGCGAAATCACGTACCCTTCTCAGTAAACGATTCGCTATTCGTGGTGTTCCCCGGGACCTGCGGCCAAGCTCAAGTGCGCCATTTGCATCCACCCGCATACCGAGAATGGAGGCGGAACGCAGAATAATACGAACCAACTCCTCCGGCTCGTAGAGTTCCAGGCGCAGGATAACGCCAAAGCGATCACGTAGCGGTGGGGTCAACAGGCCGGTACGGGTAGTTGCTCCGACCAGAGTAAAGCGGGGCAGATCCATTTTCACTGACCTGGCTCCCGGCCCCTGACCGATAATAAGATCAAGCTGAAAATCTTCCATTGCAGGATAGAGAATCTCCTCAACCGCATGATTTAAACGATGAATTTCATCAATAAAAAGGACATCACCTTCCTGAAGACTGGTAAGAATGGCAGCGAGATCTCCCTGACGCTCTATGACAGGTCCGGAAGTCATCTTGATCCCGGCACCCATCTCATTAGCAATTATATGAGAAAGTGTTGTTTTTCCAAGGCCCGGGTATCCATGAAAAAGAACGTGATCCAGAGCCTCACCCCGTGCCTTGGCAGCACGGATAAAAATATCCAGACTTTTGCAGAGCTGCTCCTGACCTACGTATTCAGCAAGGCTTTTAGGCCTGAGCGCATGATCGTGGCTGATAAGTTCTTCCTTTACTGGAGCAGGAGCTACAAGCCTGTCATTTGCCTGTATTTCTTCTTCAAAGTTCATGCAAGTGTCCGCAGTCCTTCTCGAATGAGTTCTTCAACCTTCATGGCTGCGAAGGTTTCATCACCAAGTTGTTTTTTCACTCTTGTCATCGCCTCTCGAGCCACAGAATCGGGATAGCCAAGATTCACAAGAGCTGACAGGGCATCGGTTAATACTGCAGTCATACCCAGTGCGGTAACCGCGGAACCTGCTGCAGCTGAAACAGCTGAACGGAAATCTCCGACCTTGTCCTTCAACTCCACACAGATTCGCTCCGCAGTTTTCTTCCCAACTCCTGAAATAGTGGTGAGTCCCTTAACATCCTCCGTGGCAATAGCTTCACTCAGGGCATCCAGTCGCATTCCTGAAAGAATGGCGAGCGCAAGTTTAGGGCCAATTCCGGACACTGTTTTCAAGACAAGAAACATCTCTTTTTCAGAACGTTCAGCAAAACCAAAAAGGACAATGGCATCCTCCCGCACACTGGTGTGAATATGAAGGAAAATCTCATTTCCTCTTTCCGGTAAACGAGACAGGCCCTCCGTGGAGAGAAAGACCTCATATCCAACACCATTAACATCAATGACACATCTGTCCGAACCTATATATTGGATTTTTCCTGTGAGTGATGCGATCATGATAGAGACACGATTCCATATTCAGGTTTTCAGGTTTCCGTTCAAAAGCAGGTACCTGTTCAGCAGTGCTGAGGGACAGTTACAGGATCTGGTGGTTGGCGTGGCAAATCGCCACAGCCAGGGCATCGGCGGCATCACTACTTGGTTCTGCTGACAAACCGAGCAGAACCTTTATCATTCGCTGCATCTGCCCTTTTTCCGCCTGACCATATCCAACCACGGCTCGTTTCACCTTCTTGGCACTGTAGTCATTCACGCCAAGACCATTCTGAGTGGCCGCAACCACAGCGGCACCCCGTGCCTGACCAAGCTTCAGGGCAGACCCGGCATTAGTGGACATAAAAACTTCCTCAACGGCTGCCACGACCGGATTATGGAGTTGGATTACCTCGTTAATCCCTTCGAAGATTTCATTCAGGCGGCTGGATAACGGGAATCCCACTGTGGTTTTAATCACTCCGCAGGAGACAAAGACAAGCTTTCCGTATCCAGCATCGACAATGCCGTAGCCGGTTATCCGGGAACCGGGATCAATCCCGAGAATACGCTGAATACGCGGATCACTTTCTATGACAACTGCTCCATAAGATCATCATCTATATCAAAATTGGCATGAACATTCTGAACATCATCGTGCCCCTCGATGTTATCGAGAAGTTTCAGCAGTGCCCTGGCCGGCTTTTCTTCGGTCACTTCGATGGTGGTCTGGGGGACCATGGTAAGGGACGCCTCAGCAAAAGAAACCCCTCCTTCCTCAAGCTCATCACGAACCGCATCAAAATCTTCAGGAGCAGTAACTATTTGAAAATAATCATCCTCCTCGACAACATCATCGGCGCCAGCCTCAATTGCCAGCTCCATCAGAGCCTCTTCACTGATGGTTGTTTTATCCACCAGCATCATGCCTTTTTTATCAAACATATACGCAACGCAGCCTGATTCACCCAAGTTGCCGCCGCTCTTGGCAAAATAGTGACGAATATCAGCAACCGTTCGATTTCGATTATCGGTCATGCACTCAACAAGGACAGCAACTCCACCGGGACCATATCCTTCGTAGAGGATTTCGTCGTACACCTCACCTTCGAGTTCGCCTGTTCCTTTTTTTATGGCACGGGTAATATTATCCTTGGGCATATTCTCAGCGCGAGCTGTAACAATGGCACTGCGAAGACGTGGATTGCCATCGGGATCACCGCCCCCCATTCTGGCAGCCACTGTTATCTCTTTGATGAGACGGGTGAAAATCTTCCCGCGTTTGGCATCCGCCGCCCCTTTCTTGTGTTTAATATTTGCCCATTTAGAATGTCCTGACATAATTCAATCCCTTCTATTCTGATATTCTGTTATTTAGTTATGATTATTTACCTCGAAACCCCATTCCCAGCACAAACACTTCACGGCTTTCTACTCGGGAACTCTTGGGTTTGACTGTCTTTACTTTCTGAAACTGCTCGCCTACTTCTTTGACAAATTCCGGATAGTCTTCTCCCTGGAATGCCTTACAGTAATAATTTCCGTTGGGGAGAAGAAGCTCCGCTGCAAGGGCCAGAGTTTGCCGAACAAGAACCATGGACTGTTGATGGTCCGCCCATCGATTTCCTGTAGTGCGTGGTGCCAGGTCAGCAATAAGCACTCTGAATGCCGGCCTGATCTTCCTTACCGCCTCGACCATTTCCGGCTTCATAATACTCTCTCGTATCCAGATTATCTCTGAACCACCGGCACGGGGGGAGGCAACCACCTCCTGCAGATCAACGCCGACCACAATCCCTTTTTCCCCGACTACTTCAGAGGCGTAAAGAGACCAGCTTCCCGGACAACAGCCAAGATCCAGAACAGAATCACCACGTTTTATAAACTTGTATTTGTTCAGTGCTTCTTCAAGTTTATAAACGGATCTCGCCGGGTATTTTTCTTTTTTGGCCTTCTTATAATAAAAATCTTTTACCGTACGCACAATAACTCAACTCAGTACCTTAGAATTTTTTTTCGAAATCTTCGAGTATCTCGTATTTTTTGAAAAAATTTCAGAAAAGCACTTATACCGGCCACTTAACGGTTACCGGTCTTAGGTTTCAGGAGAAGCAACACTCTAGTATTCAGTGTAACACTTTTTAGCGTACTATGGCGTCTTTGACAAGAATGAATTACTGCCTGCCCTGGTTAGCGGGCAGAACATCTATGAAAATTATTTTGATTTCAGGTACTGTTCGACCCAGAACAGAGCATCTGCACGATCTTTCACCTCACCTTCAACCTGTGCCTCCTGCAACGCATCAAGAATCGTGGAGAATTCAGGACCTGGCTTCAGGTTGAAAACTTCAACCAGATCCCTGCCGGTCATAAGCCGTGGCCCCTGCAGGGTAGGAGCAATATCGCGAGTATAGGTTTCCAGAACCTCGCAAAGCAATCCTTCCAGCTCTTCTTCCATTGCATCCGGCTTCATATCACCCTTTCCAGCCAGACTGTCAGCCATGGCAAGAAAGAAGAGACCAATCAGATCATCCCCGGCACGTTTAGCAAGTTTGAGACATGCCTTCTTGCTTATCCCCTGAGTGCGACGTACATTGCACAGATGAAAGGGGTGCATATGCATTCCCGTAAGCGACGCTACCCTCTCTCGCCTCTCATTTGCCCAGCGCAGATCACGGCCAAGCTCCTGTACCATCCGCCGCCCAATCTCATCATGGTTATAAAAGGTTATACGTCCGTCCCTGTCTTCACGAATTTTTCGTGTTGCCGGCTTTCCCAGATCGTGGAGAAAAGCGGCCCACTTCAACACCTCTGTAATTCCAGGTCGTGCCAGATATTCACGGAGTTTATCACCGCAGGCAGGGTAAAACATTTCAGGCTTTGCAATGATTTTTTCCATATTGTTCAACGCTGCCAGACTGTGACCAAAAACATCAAGATGGTGAGATTCCGGTTGAGTAAGCCCCACCCCTTCTTTTAAGGCAGGAATCACCTGAAACAACAGTCCCGATTCCACCATTGCAGAGATAACCTCATGGGCACGACTGGAGGCCATAATCAGGTCCATTTCATAACTAATCCGCTCAACTGAAACTCTGGATAAAAGAGATGCATGCTCGGTGATAGCCGCAAGCGTTTTTTCCTCAATCCTAAAACCAAAGCGCGACCAGAGGCGATAGCCACGCAGCATGCGCAGGGGATCGCTGACAAAGGCATTGGGACAAGCTCGTAAAATTCCATTATCCAGATCCTCCCTTCCTCCGAGAGGATCAAGGATCGGTAAGATTCCTGATGGAACCATAAATTCACTAAAACTGATCCCCAGAGCATTCAGGGTAAAATCCCGCATAGACAAATCCTCATCGATGGTGCTTGCTCCCGAGCGGAAACTTGAAAAATCGATGATCAGGCCTTTCCAGGCAACCCTGCCGGCATCCTCCTCGGCGGTGCCAAGTGGCACAAAGGTTCCACCATTGAGTTCCCTGATCAGCAGACGACAGCAGTGAACAGCATCACAATCCACTGTAAAGTCAAGATCGTTGGGTTTTCTTTCTAAAAGCCAGTCTCTAACAGTACCACCGACCAGAAACATATCCCTGCCACGTTCCTTGGCAACGGCTGTCAAGGCCTTGAAAAGCTGAGGAGGATAATCGGAACTGTGGCTACGCAGCTCGGCAACATTGCTCACGAGCATCTTCTCTCCTCTTTCTTTTTTTTATTTCATGTTTATACTTCACGCGTATGTCTCACATGTATAGTTGTCAGATGAGAAAGTGTACCACTTAACCCAAAAAAATAGAACTGAAACGTATATGGACACCCCCACTCAGCGTATGCTCAAGGTCGGCAAGGCCACCATTGGCCTAATCGGTCTTGATATCGCCCTAAACAACGCCCTGGTCAACAAAATCCCTGTTGAATCCATTTCCGAGCATCTTTACAGAGAAATTCGGCGGCAGAATTATATCCCACCAGGAATGACAGAGACATACAAAGCTGCGCTGAAACGAGAATACAGAAAATTACTTGGTGAAGACGTTACTGAAGACGGTGATCTCACAATTCGGATTTTCGGCACCGGCTGTATCAGTTGTAACGGACTGCGTGATGCTGTAATCGATGCCATGATGAAGGCAGGCATCGCTGCCGATATTCACATGATTCATGATCCTGACGAAATAGGCAGACATGGCATCCTGGCCACACCTGCGCTTATGATCAATGGAAAGGTAAAAATGGCCGGGATTCATCCTACTCCGGTGCAGCTTGAAGCCTGGCTGCTCGAGGCAGCAGAACAATAATATGAAGTCAAAACAGCCTGAACTTGTTCTGGCACCCATCCGAGGAATCACAGACTGCCATTTTCGTTCGCTTTTCCAGCGCCATTTCCCCGGCTTTGACTCAGCACTGGCACCCTTTATAAACCCCCAGCGCCACTCCCAATTCAACACAGGACAGTTAAAGGACATTTTACCGGTTGCCAACCTGGAGTTACCGGTCACCCCACAGTTCCTCCACACCAACCCGGAAGATTTTCTCTTTCTGGCAGGCCGTTTACAGGAACTCGGGTACAGGGAAGTAAACTGGAATCTGGGCTGCCCCGCTCCCATGGTTACCAAAAAGCAAAGAGGCTCCGGCCTTCTCCCCTTCCCAGAAAAGATCTTTGATTTTCTTGACCAAGTACTGCCAAAACTGACACAACTCGGGATACGGCTCTCCATAAAAACACGTTTGGGCTACGAAAACAGGCAGGAACTCCTTGATCTTCTACCACGTCTTGACCAGTATCCTCTGGCCGAAATCATTATTCATGGACGCCTGGGTTCGCAGATGTACAAGGGTGAAGTTGATCGGGACGCTTTTGGTCATTGTTTAGAATGCACTCAACATTTCATCGTCTATAATGGTGACATCACGTCAAAAGAAGTTTTTGACACATTGCAGCAACAATTCCCGAAGGTGGACAAATGGATGATAGGAAGAGGAGCGTTAGCCAACCCATTCCTCCCTGCAGAAATAAAGGGCAAAGAGATCTCTGGACAACGGCAACAGTTACAACTGTTTCACGATGAACTCTACACCTGCTACGCAGATCTCCTCGATGGCCCGGCACACCTCCTTGGACGAATGAAACAACTCTGGATTTATCTCAGTGCCTTTTTTCCACCAGAACATAAAACATGGAAACTGATAAAAAAGTGTAAGACTGAATCCAGCTATCAAGAGATCATCAAAAGGCTTTTTGACTGAAGAGAATACTAAACCAGCAGGGTATCTGAGAGATCCGTCCCCTCTTCAATCCTCACTCCATCCCAGACCACACAGCGTGTCAATGTGACATCTTGACCAAAACGTGCGCTCCCCACGCAGCACCAATCCTTAAGTGTAACACCCTCGGTGCCAATATGGTCAGCAATGAGAAAGGAACTCTCTGGAGTAATGGAAAATTCCTGCCAGAGAGGAATTTCTTTTTTCAGCAATTTACCGTGTAAGGCAAGATAATCAGCCACTGTTCCCATATCCGTCCAGGAGCAGCCATCAACCCGTAACGCCTGAATAGGCAAGTCTTCAAGCAACAACTCGCAATAACGATCAATAATGGAATTTTTTTGGGCCAAAGGGATTGTTTCCAGCACTTCGGGGTCCAGCACATGCAATCCAGTAAAAGCCAGACATTTTTCTCCACTCTGGTCGTCAAAACTAGTTACCCGGTCGTCCTCAACAGTGACCTTATTAAAACGTGGATAGTCATGCATGGCCATGGTCACCAAGGTACCACCAGACTTGTGACTCCGGTACAGATCGAGATAATCTACCGTGTGATAAATATCACCATTGCTTATCAGTAGCGGTTCATCCCGCATATGGGACAGGGCCATGCGCAGGCCACCACCAGTGCCGAGTACCATCTCTTCTTCCTGAATGATCACACCGGATATCCCAGCCAGTGCATCAACAATCTGCTCCTTCAAATGATGACAGTTTACAATAATACGATCAAAACCAGCCAATTGGAGACGGCGAATTGTGAGCAGCAAAAGTGGTTCATTCAGAAGAGGGAAAAGCGGTTTGGGACGAAGTTCCGTGAAAGGAAGAAGCCTGGTGCCGAAACCTGCTGCAAGAATCATAGCCTGCATCGAATACCGTCTCCCAAAAAGACTGCCTTAGCCGAACAAGGGATTACTCTGTTCATTGTTTGTAACAATCTTTTTTTAAACTTCAATAATCGAGAGTCCCATCTAAATTTTCACTGACACCAACTACTATAATTCCAGCCTCATCTGCCGCACGAATCATGGCTTCGGGATCAAAGAGGAGTGATTGTCCAGCTTCCACGGCTAGAACCGCTCCCCGGACAGAGGCAAGTGTCTCGATGGTTTGAATACCGGTTGCCGGAAGGTCAAAACGGAAATCTTGTCCGGGTTTTCGTACCTTCACCACAACGGCCTGCTCTTTGGCAAGATTTCCACCTCTGATAATGGTTGCATCGGTGCCATCAATTGCCTCAACTGCCAGCACGGAGCGATTCCTGACAACAACGCACTGTCCGATATCCAAAGCCCCGATGGCACGGGCGTTCTTCCAGCCAAAAGCAATATCCAGGCGCTGGTTATTATCGGGTTTTTTTCTTGTTAAAACACCATGCGGAAAAAACAGATGCTGCAGATAACAGGTGGATTCCAGTACCTGAATGCCTTCCTGCTCAAGTGCCCCGGCAACAGCGCGAAGAATAGCATCGTCCTGTTTGGAATCTATCTTGTTCCAGAGAGACAAGGCTTTTATGTCGGGCAGGATATCACGAAAAATCTTTGTCTTGGTGATGGCTCCGACAAAGACCGTCTCTCCCACTCCTCTGGAATGAAAGAACTTCAGTAACTTTCCCAACTGTCCAAGTTTCAGCCAGCACACTTCATCGGCCGCCGCCGCCACTTCATCGCCTGTCTCGTTTCGATGAGCAATGAGCACTGTTCTGCGACCGGCCTTTTTCGCAGCCTCAATAAAGAGTAGGGGAAATTGGCCGGAACCTGCAATGACTCCAATTTTATCAGGATCAACTGCCATGGTTCAACGTCTCTTGATGCGTTTCACCACACCGCGCTTTGAGCTTCGAATAAAGGCAAGTAATCCATCCACCTCCTCACAGCCGCCAAGCTCATGTTCCACCCTGTCGAGTGCCTCGTTGTGGAGCAGCTCTGGAGAATGGAAGAGTATACGGTAGGCTGCATCAATTCTGGAAATGATTTCACGGCTAAAGCCATTCCGACGCAACCCCACTTTGTTCAGACCAGAAATATGCATCTGGCCTCTTTCACCTGTCACCATGGCGTAAGGTGGGACGTCCTTACTCACAGCAGAGCCACCGCCAATAAAGGCAAACGTGCCGATACGGGAAAACTGATGGGTACCAGTTAGTCCACCAACGGTAGCCCTGGCGCCAACTTCCGTGTGACCGCTCAAATGGGCCGCATTTACAATAATCACATAATCCTCAATAATACAGTCATGTCCTATATGGGCATAGGCCATTATCAGACAGTTATTGCCAATCACTGTCCTCCCTCCACCCTTCACAGTTCCACGGTGAATGGATGCATATTCACGAATATGGTTATTATTTCCAAGAATAAGCTCTGTCGGCTCACCAGTATAACCGAGATCCTGTGGTGCTCCTCCAAGGGCTGCAAAGGAATCGATGATATTGTTTTCCCCAATCTTACAGGGGCCAGAAATCCTCACATGGGTAGCAACGGTTGTACCGGCGCCAATTATCACGCCATCCTCGATCACGCTAAATGGGCCGACAATCACACTTTCATGCAACTTAGCTTTTACAGAAACCACTGCCGTGGGATGAATATTCATATCTTTAGTCACCCAAATGATGCCATAAGCTCTGCTTCGGCAACCACTTTATCATCGACAAAAGCCTTCCCCGCAAGTTTCCAGATACCGCGTTTCTTTTTCAAAACCTCAAGTTTATAAATCAATTGATCTCCAGGACCCACTGGCCGGCGAAAGCGTACCTTGTCAATCCCGGCGAAATACAACAGCTTCACACCTACATTTTCAAGTTCTGTGCTATACGCAAGCACTCCTCCCGCCTGTGCCATTCCTTCCAGCATTAACACCCCTGGCATCACAGGCTTTGCAGGAAAATGGCCCTGAAAAAAAGGCTCATTAATTGTCACATTTTTCAAAGCTTCAATTTTCTGATCAGGAACAAGAGAAAGAACCCGATCAATCATTACAAATGGATACCTGTGCGGCAACAGACGTAAAATTTCTATTATATCTATATTTTCAATAAGTTCCTCACTCATTTTGCACTCCCTGATTGTTCTTCTGCAACGGCTTCACATTTAGCCATCTGCTTTTTTAATTTTCGTATATCACGCCCCATCTCGGACAACTTTCCAAACTGGATAGCAGCTCTTGCAAATATATTCATGGGAATGGCAGGTGACCCGCCAACCCGGGCTCCAGCATCCAAATTCGTATGTATTCCACTCTGTGCTGCAACCATCACAGTATCTCCCAGGGTAATATGACCGGCCACCCCAGCCTGCCCCCCAAGGACAACATTTCTGCCAAGGGTTACTGAACCGGCAATTCCAACTTGGGAAACGATGAGACTGTTCTCGCCAACAACCACATTATGGGCTATCTGAACCAGATTATCAATTTTCGTTCCCGATTTTATGTGGGTCACTCCATAGGCAGCTCTATCCACACAGCTGTTGGCACCAATTTCCACGTCATCATCAATCTGGACAATCCCTACCTGAGGACGTTTTGTGTGAAAGCCCTGTTTGTCGGTGGCATACCCATAGCCATCACTCCCGATCACTGCACCGGAAAAAATGGTTACTCGTTTGCCGATTTTACACCCTTGGGCTATGGTGGTATTGGCTTTTATGGTGGTATCATCTCCAATCTGCACATCGTCTCCAAGAACGACTCCGGCTTCAAGGGTCACCCTCTCTCCAATTGTCACTCTATCACCAATGGATACAAATGGAGCGACGCTGATCTGCTCAGGAAGAGAGGTTTCCTTTCCTATCCAGGCCTGAGGATGTACCCCTGTTGCAACAAACGGTTTTTCAAGAAGCCGACCATGTATTTTAGCCGAGGCCAGATAAGGATCGTCAACACGAATAACTGCTACAGGTGCCTTTTCGATGCTCATGGGGACTATAACCGCACTCCCTCCGAACTCTTTTAATCTATGCACATCTCCAGCTTTAGCCAGAAAACTGATATCGCCCTTTCCTGCTGTTTCCAGCGGAGCAAACCCAGTAATCTCCAACTGCCCATCTCCTGCAACTATACCATTTACCGCAGTTGCTAATTCTTCCAGACTAAAACATGTTTTGCTCACATAAACCTCGCTACTCATCAGAGAGTGTAAATAAGATATTTTTTTCTTCTTTCTAAAAATCGCTCCAACTCAGGCTGCCACCTCTTTTCAAGCAGGGAAAGAGATTCGCCACGCTCCAAAGCCTTGCGCAGAATCGTATCACCCAAAATAAGATCCATGGGAAGCCGTTCAAACTCATATTCATAGGGTGGTTCTTTATACGCGAAATCATCAGGATAACATTGCATCACCGCCTGCAGCAATGCCAGACTGGTTCGATAGGGTAAAAATGTTTCAGGGTCCGTTACATGAAGTTGAAACCCGGTACAAGCCTGCTCGGCCCATTTTCCCGACGTTGGCTGAAAGACAAGGGGTCTGAGATAACAACCGGGCAATTGCGTCGCCTCTAAATACTTCAAGATCTTCTCATGCTCCCAGAAGGGTGCTCCTGAAAACTCAAAGGGCAGTGTTGTGCCCCGCCCCTCAGAACAGTTTGTTCCCTCCCAGATGACCTGACCCGGATACACAAGAGCCGTTTCAGGAGTTGGCATATTTGGAGACGGCGCAACCCAGGGAAATCCCGTATCACGAAAAAGCATGGAACGTTTCCAACCCTGGATAGGAATAACCTGCAGGTCAGCACCGATGGAAAACTCCTCATTGATATAAAGAGCAAGCTCACCAAAAGTCATGCCATGCCGCATGGGGATAGGATAGAGTCCTACAAAAGAACTGCAATCCTCCTGAAGTATATTTCCTTCAACCGACAGACCATCAATGGGATTTGGCCGATCAAGAACCACAATCTGTTTTCCGTATTTGGCCGCAGCCTCCATGCAGTAAGCCATGGTGTAGAGAAAGGTGTAGACCCGGGTTCCCACATCCACAATGTCGATCAGGAGAAGGTCGAGGTAGGAAAACATGGATTCTGTCGGTTTCCGGGATTCGCCGTAAAGAGAAAAAACAGGCAGGCCACTCACTGGATCGGTACAGTGATCAGATTCGATCATGTTATCCTGTTTTTCAGAGAAAAAGCCGTGCTGAGGGGAAAAAAGGCAGGTTAGCTGACTCCCGTAGATATCCAGTAGGAAGTCCCTGCTATGACGCAGGGTATGATCGGTGGATGCCTGATTACAAAGCAAGCCGAGGCGCTTGCCGGAGAGTTCTACATCCGACCCAGATAAATTTTCGAGACCGATAGTGATCATTATTCGACGGTTACACTTTTAGCGAGATTCCGTGGCTGATCCACATCACAGCCGCGTCGGGAGGCAATTTCATAGGCGAGCAACTGCGCAGGAATTGTATAGAGTATAGGGTTAAGCTCTTCATTCACCTCAGGTAGATAGAGGACATCGTCGGTTATACTTTTGAGATGCTCATCACCTTCAGTTCCTATAAGTATGAGACGGCCCTGCCTCGCCTTAATTTCTTCCACATTAGAAATGGATTTCTGATATACGGCATCTTTTGGCACCAATCCCAAAATTGGCATATCCTTATCGATTAGGGCAATTGGACCATGTTTCAACTCACCCGAAGCATACCCTTCAGCATGAATATAAGAAATTTCCTTCAGTTTCAGCGCACCTTCAAGAGCAATGGGAAAGTTCAGCCCCCTGCCCACAAATAGAAAATCACGACTGTCATAATAGTTTTCTATCAATTCCTGTATTTCACCCTGAAGCACGGGAAGAAGTTTTCCTATAACGGCAGCAAGGTGAATAAGATCCCTGCCCAGCTCCAGACGTTTTTCCACTGCCATTGTTCCTCTTTTTTCTGCAAGAAAGAGAGTAAAGAGAAACAGTGCTGCAAGCTGTGAGGTAAAAGCTTTGGTGGAAGCCACTCCAATCTCAGGTCCTGCATGAGTATAAACGGTACCATCTGCAATCCTGGTCATAGTGGAACCAACAACATTGCAGATGATCACTATTTTGGAGCCAAGTTTCCTGGCAAGGCGAATCCCGGCAAGAGTATCTGCTGTTTCCCCGGATTGCGAGATGGCAACGGTGAGAACCCTCTCGTTGATAATAAGCTTCCGGTACCTGAATTCAGAGGCGATGTCTACTTCAACAGGAATTCCGGCCCAACGCTCAATCCAGTATTTGGCAACCAGCGCTGCATGCCAGGACGTACCGCAGGCCACCAGAAAAATACGGTCAATTCCGGCAAGATCCTCATCACTGAGATTCATCTCCGCCAGCTCAATACTGCCGGTTTCAGGATTTATACGGCCACTCACCGTGTCGATTATGGCCTGGGGCTGTTCATAAATCTCTTTCAGCATGAAATGCTTATACCCACCCTTCTCCGCCATGGCGGAGTTCCAGGAAATGGTATTCACCTCTTTCTCGACCTCTTCGCCACTAACCAGGGAATAGACAGTATGACTATCAGCTTTTAAAACGACAAGCTCCTTGTCATCAAGAAAGATAACCCTGTTGGTATAGGGAAGCAGCGGCGGAACATCGGAGGCCATAAAACCACCCTCTTCCTCATGGACGCCAATAACCAATGGACTGTGGTTTCTGGCGGCGATCAGAGTGTCGGGCATCCCTGTCCAGAGAACACCGATCCCGTAGGAACCTTCCACCCTGCCAAGAGCTTTGGTCACTGCAGCTCGCAGATCGGTATCAAGATACTCTTCTATGAGGTGCGCCAGAACTTCAGTATCGGTCGCCGAGGAAAATGTGTGTCCTTTTTCCAACAGTTCCTTTCGAAGCGAATGATAGTTTTCAATAATCCCATTATGAACAACGACAAGATTTCCGGTGCAGTCACTGTGCGGATGGGCATTTTCCGTCGTGGGAGCACCATGAGTTGCCCAGCGAGTGTGACCAAGACCGATATTAGAGGGTGCACCAATAGCTTCTCCCATAATGTTCTCAAGATTCTGGAGTTTCCCCTCACTGCGGTATTTTATCAGCCTTCCATCATGCAGATAAACAATGCCAGCAGAATCATACCCTCTGTACTCCAGACGTTTTAATCCCTCCAGTACAACCGGAACCACACGTCTTCTTCCCACATACCCTACAATTCCGCACATAGTAAATTCCTCATTTCCAATCTCTAGAAAAACTATTCCATTTTCCTGCTGCAATACAAGTAGTCGACCAAACTAACATGCCAATTTTTAATATTGCGAGTTTTTTCTTGTTCCTCGGCGAAAAATGAGTATTTTTAGTGAAGATAGATTCAAAAAAAAAATTCATTCCGGGTTCTATCTTTTTTTTAACTTACCTCAACAACCAAAACTTTTACAAAGAAACTTCCCATGGACAACAGACAACGACTAAAAGAAATCCTTCTTGAGAAATCATACAGAAAGGGCGAATTCACTCTCACATCCGGTAAAACATCTGATTTTTATATCGATGTCAAACAAACATCTCTCTCAGCTGAAGGAAGCTATCTCTGCGGCAAACTCATTTTGGAGCTTATGCTGAAAAACGACAAGCCCATTCAGGCAGTTGGAGGAATGACACTGGGTGCTGACCCTCTTGTCTCTGCAGTATCCGTTGTCAGCCACCTTGAAGGCCATCCGGTACCAGCTTTTATCGTTCGCAAGGAAGCAAAAGGCCATGGCACCGGAAACTATATCGAAGGACTCAGTAACATGCCTGATGGATGCACAGTGACCCTGCTTGAAGATGTGGTCACCACAGGTGGTACCCTGGTTCAGGTAATAAAACGAGTTGAAGATGCAGGGTTTACCGTGGGACAGGTTATTACGGTTGTTGAACGTCAGGAAGGCGGTGTGGACGTTCTTGCCGATGCCGGATACAAACTTGAGGCACTCTTTACCCGCGAACAACTCCTGAGTTGAGCCATGAGATGCCGGAAATGCTCAGAAAAGCTGGAAGTACTTCGTCAATGTCGCCGTATTCGTTTACGTTGCACTGGCTGCAAACATGAGTACCGTATTCACGAGGTAGCCAGTGACCTGGATCCTGAAACAGAAAAAATCCTGGAACGTTACACTGTTCTTATCTACGATTAATTAGTATCATTGTTGACTTCTTAACTTTAGCAATGGCTGTTTTCACACGTTCAGGCGTACCAGAAGAAGACAAAGATAAGAAATTAGGTAATTATACCTATGGTAAAAATCTTAGAAGATGCTAAAATAATATTAGTATTCAGGGAAAAAATCCCTGATCGAGAAAGTAAATAGTATTTCCTGCCCTGTAAGTGAGGTAGCCGGTAATGTTGAGTGACCAGCAATATGGTATGAAGGTTCAGAAATCATTTGTAAAAACGAATGATACCGCCTCCATCCGCTGCCCTGAATGCGCTCTTGTGAAAAACATTGCCGTAGGTAAGTTTCGCAGTAACAGACACACCCTTAAAACCCGGTGTAGCTGTGGAAACACTTTTCTGGTGGCCCTTGATTTCAGGAAACATTACCGAAAACCTACAAACATAATGGGTATGTACTCTCTCATAGGCTCTTCTTCCCGTGGTGGCGGCCAGATGCAGGTTAATAACATCTCCCGCAGCGGCCTTGCATTTTCCATCTCGGGACACCACTCCATAAAGATTGGTCAGCAAGCGCTCCTTAATTTCAAACTGGACGACAAGAAACAGACCGAACTTACAAAAAAAGTAATCGTTAAAAATATCCGGGACAATAATATCGGATGTGAATTCCTGAATCAGAGCCAGATTGGTAAAGACCTGGGGTTTTATCTTCAGCCCTAAAAACTTTTATTTTTCTAATAGAATATCAGTCTTGCAGGATCTTCCCCATCATCCCCTGGGCCTTCTCTAAAAATGGCGTCAGGGTTTCAATCTGTAGGGCACTGACAACAACTCCTTCTCTTGCCACATCTGCCAGTAACATTTCATCGTTTTCAACCTGATCAGCTTTATTGAAAAGTTTCAAACAGGGAATGGTATTCAAATCAAGTTCCTGTAGTAAATCATCCACCACCTTCATCTGCTCACGGAAGCAGGGGTTGGACAGATCAATTACATGGACGAGCAGATCAGCTTCCTCAAGTTCCTCAAGGGTTGCTTTAAAGGCCTGAAGGAGTTCAGCCGGGAGCTGTCGAATAAAACCAACGGTATCAGTGATAACAACTTCCATATCTCGCGGAAAACGTAGACGACGGCTGGTGGGGTCGAGCGTTGCAAAAAGCTTATCTTCAGCCACAATATTACTCTGGGTCAAGGTATTGAGCAGTGTGGATTTTCCGGCATTTGTATAGCCAACCAGAGAGAGCACCGGCAAATCCTTCTTCCTGCGTCTTGAGCGGCGCCGATAGCGCTCCCTGCTCACCGTCTTGAGTTCTTTGGCAAGTCTTGCCAGTCGATCATTAATGCGCCGCCTATCAATCTCAAGTTTTGTTTCACCGGGCCCTCTGGCTCCAATCCCGCCGGTCAAGCGAGAAAGTGCATCGTCACGGGAAGAGAGCCTTGGTAGCATATATTTCAACTGAGCCATCTCCACCTGCAACTTCCCTTCACGGCTCAATGCCCGATGAGCGAAGATATCGAGAATCAGTTGAGTTCTGTCTATGACCCGAAGCTCAGTGTAATCGGTAATGGATCGGATCTGGGAGGGATTCAGTTCCTGATCAAAAATAAGAAGATTGGCATTAAGCTGCAATGCCTGGATCATTATATCTGCGAGCTTTCCCTTACCAAGAATAAAGCGGGGATTTATTTTTCGTCGCTGTTGCAGAACCCGCTCCAGCACAACAACATTGTCGGACCGTGAAAGTTCCGACAATTCACGCATGGACTCTTCAGCCCGAATTTTAGACAGGTTGCTCACACTCACTAAAATTGCACGATCCTGCCCACTTTCAACTTCCTCTGATGACGTTTTTCTGGTGAATTCTCCCTCGAGTGCATGAATAAACTCTTCAAAGGAATCTTTTTGGTTGGCAGGATGAACCGGTGGCAGAAAAGCCCAGTTTTTCCCTTCACGGGAATCAGGAAGGAGATGTACTGAATACAATCGTTCGGGCAGACCATCCGACGCCACCTTGATAACAGACAGCATATCAAGGCGGAGAAAGAGAAGATCCATCAAGTCCTCATCACTGATGTCTTCCCGGGCCAGATGAGTATGAACAAGACGCAGCCCCTTAAGACGGCCCCGGCTGCGGATATGGGAGAGCTGAGGAATCATTATTCCTTTAAAATCACCAACAACCACAGCTTCAACTTTTCCGGAACGCTGCAAAAGCAGGCCGATCTGTCTGTTCAGTTCAAAAGACAGTTGACAGAGAGAGCGTGCCATCTCGGGACCGATTATGTCGTCCCTGCCGCTCCGTTTTCCACCAAGACGCTCCAGCTGTTTGAGCTGGTTTGTTTTCAATCCGGAAGTGTTCCCGCTGACAAGTGCTATAGCCAACCCTCCAGATTATTCATACTTTCAGACAGAAGCTCAGGGAATGCAGTAAAACCGGATCCACAAGGGTACAACTCACAGTAAATATTATTCACCCCCGTTAACTTTCCAGATACTGATGAATAGCGATGGCAATGGTTTCAAACACTTCACGAAAAACTGCCTCATCACGTTCAAGCAAAGTAACTCGGAACCCCTGAAGGTCGGTGGCGAAAGAGGTAAGAGGGACAACACAAACGCCCGTTGCACCCAGCAGGTAGTAGACAAACCGTTTATCAAGGGAGGTTCCCTCCGGACTGACTAGGGACTCCACCATAGCACGAACTTCCTTATTGTCTATTACCAGAGTCTGATCATGGGTCAATGCACCGCTTTCAAAACAGACACTCATATAAAAAGCACCATTAGGACGATTCACCAGTACACCTTTAACATCCTTTAAACAGTCATGGGCAATATTTGAAAATTTTTCATAGCGGGCAATGCGCTCTTGTAAATAGCCCTGATACTTTGGATGCTGAACCACCTTGGGGAAGACCACCTGAGGCAGGGTGGTAGAGCAAACCTCCACCATTTTGGCATTCAAAATGGACTGAATATATTTTGCAAACATGGGGTCTTTATCCCCGTTATATACTTCAATCCAACCGCAACGAGAACCTGGCCAGGGCATTTCCTTAGAGATACCACGCATGGCAATGGCAGGGACATCCCCAATCACATCAGATAGAGGAGAGGTGGACGTGCCATTATAAACGATATTATGATAAACCTCGTCACAGACGATAAAAAGATTATATCTCTTGGCAAGTTCAACAATGGACTCAAGAATATGAGTAGGGTACACTGCTCCAGTGGGATTATCAGGATTGATGATCAGGATTCCAGCAACTGCTGGATTGTACTTGATCGATTTTTCCAGATCATCCAGATCGGGATACCAGTGATGATTGGGATCGAGAATGTAGGTCAGTGGTTTATCACCTGCATGGGCGGCTTCTGCGGATGAATGTGTAGTATAACTTGGGGTTGGCACCAGCACCCGAGCGGTTCTTTTCAGAAACCCGAAAATTTTTGAAATAGCATCCCCCAGACCATTGAAGAAGAGAATGTCATCGGGAGTAATCTGCGCTCCGCCACGTTTATTGGTTTCCGCGGCAATAAATTCACGGGTACTCAACACACCCCTAGTCGGGCAATAGCCATAGGTCAGATCCTGCATAACGGCGTCAGCAACAATCTCTTTCATCCAGGAAGGTATTTTCTCCCCCTTTGCAATAGGGTCGCCTATGTTTTCCCAGTTTGTCGTCAGGCCAAGCTTCTCCAGTTTATTTCCGACATTCACGATATTGCGAATCTCGTAGGTCAGTTCACCTGCACCAATATGGACTATATCTGTCCTCATTTTACTTACTCCGTTTGTGTATATACTGAAGTTTTTTTTTGGTCTAAGACGCCCCCACAGGAAGTACCCCTGGGGCACTGAAGAAGAAGAAAAAAAAACGAAAATCCTGCTTTTCCACCCACAGTTTAGTTCACACTTCAGCCTGTCTCAATACCACAGCCATCAGCCATAGTCAACAGGGGCTGCAAACTGTCATTTTCTTGTCACTTTCCTGTCATCATTCAGAATACTTATGTAACTTATTCTGTAGAGTCTTACGGGTAACTCCAAGCCTCCTTGCGGCTTCACTTTTATTGCCGTCGGTCTCTTCAAGGGTTCTTAAGATCAAAACCTTTTCCTGTGCCTGAAGAGATGAGTCCTGTCCAACTTCTCTCTCACTCCTCCTCTCCCGCACCTGTTTCTGAATTGGTACGGGGAGACTTTTTTCAGTAAGGTATTCACCACGCATTAGAATAACCCCGCGCTCAATTGCGTTTTCAAGCTCCCGCACATTTCCGGGCCAGGAATAGCTGCACAGCAGTTCCATGCACTCCGAGGTGACTCCTGCAACCTCACGCCTGTTCTTTTCTGCAAATTTACGGACAAAATGTTCGACCAGCGTGGGGATATCATCTCTTCGTTTGCGAAGCGGTGGAACAGTCACTGTCACCACGTTTAATCTGTAATAAAGGTCTTCACGGAAATTCCCATTATGAACCTCCTGTTCAAGGTCCCGATTGGTGGCAGCAATAATCCTGGCATCGGTACGAATCGTCTCTTCACCACCAACCCGCTGCAATTCATGCTCCTGCAACACACGCAACATCTTCACCTGCATGGCCTGGGAAGTTTCGCCAATCTCGTCAAGAAAAAGGGTTCCACCATCCGCCTGGACAAACTTCCCTTCACGCTGTTTATCGGCCCCGGTAAATGCTCCTTTTTCATGACCAAAAAGTTCTGACTCAAGCAAACTCTCAGCAAGAGCGGCACAATTCACCTTTACAAAAGGTTTATCACGCCTCTCACTGTTATTATGCAACTCAGCTGCCACCAGCTCCTTTCCGGTACCAGACTCACCATTGATAAGGACAGTCGCTTCTGTGGGGGCCACATAGGAGATCATTTCGAGAAGTTCCCGCATTAAGAGAGAACTCCCGAGAATAGAGGAGGAATTTTCCTCAGGAATGCTCTTCTGCGCCACCTGTTTTCGCTCTTCGACCTGTTTCTTATCCACTGCCCGCTCAAGGGTCAGCCGGAGACGATCAAAATCAAGGGGTTTGGTCATATAATCATAGGCTCCATGCTTTATGGCTTCGACCGCCGCATCCACAGAAGAATACGCCGTCATGATAATAACGGGCAGAGCCGGATGAGTGGCGTGGATTTTAGCAAAGGCCTCCATGCCATCCATTCTGGCCATGCGCACATCCATAAGAACTGCGTCATAGGAAAACTTCTGAACGGCATCAACCGCAGTTTTACCATCATCTGCCTCCACACACTTCCAGCCCCACTCTTTAAACATGGAACAGAGCATGTAGCGATGCACCTGCTCGTCATCGACCACCAGAATGGTTACCTGTTTTGCCAAAACACCTCTCCCGTACCATCATTTACAATCTTTACCACAACCGTATCCATCAGAGCACATATCAGAGAAAAAAGTTTCACGAAGCCATTTGTTTTAAGGCCCATGCCATGTTCTGACCAAGCACTTTCATGGTGTTCATACCCTCTTCATCTTTGGCAACCTCTTCTTTCTCGCGCCCCATTCCAATGTTCCAGTAATTTGAGCCAATCACAATCATCTGTCCGATAAGGAAAAAATGATTCATGGTATCAAAAACATGTATAGCCCCGGCCCGTCTTGCAGCAACCACGGCGGCACCGAGCTTTCTCTTAAACATATCATCATTGGCACGACTCACCATGCCGCACCTGTCCATCAAGGCCTTCATCTCTGTTGAAACGTCCGCAAAATAGGTTGGAGAGCCAAGAAGAATGGCATCTGCCCCCTTCATCTTCTCAAGACAATCGTTGATACAGTCCTTTTCAACAGCACAGCGACCATCCTTCTTCTGAAAGCATTGATAACAGGCGATACAACCGTTAATCTCAGTTCCTGCAAGCTGCACCAGCTCAGTTTCTATCCCTTCGGCCTCGAGTTCAGCCAAGGCAGTACGTAACAACAATGCTGTATTTCCATTCTTTCTGGCACTTCCACTAAAGGCGACTACTTTCATAATTCCTCCAATAAACAATACATTTGTCATTTATTCCTGTTTACAACCTCACCTTCCTCTTTTATACAGTATCTTGTGCCTTTTTTCCGAAATAATCCATAAAAAATTCCACTCAACGATAAGGTTTATAAAATACACAACAATTTATCTTTTCCCTTCATTTCTCCATTTTTTTTCGATATCATCAACTCAGTTTTTTTTCATCAATAAAGCATGTTATATTAGTGGTTCAGGAGCTCCATGGCAGGAAAAAACAGAATAACAAAAATTCCAGCTGATACATTGGTAAATAAAAACAGCAACAGATTTTACCTGATGCTGTCGACGCTTGTCATCAACCTGCTGGCTCTGGCAATGCCTATTATGATGCTGCAGACCTATGACCGTATCCTTCCAAGTCACGGAATAGGTACCCTGGTGTTACTCATCTCAGGAGTTGCCTGTGCGGTAACGCTTGAAGTCGGCCTTCGTCTGGCACGATCATATCTCACCGGCTGGTCCGGGGCAGTTTTTGAACATAAAACTGCTTGCGCCGCCATGTCTCACCTGCTCAATGCCAATGTTCAGGCATTTGAAAAACAGGGTGCAGGAGCGTACATCCAAAAGATGGCGGCAATCACCAGATTGCGAAGTTTCTACTCCGGCCAGGCACTGATGACCATGGTGGACCTTCCCTTTGTTATAACTTTTCTTGTCCTGATTGGCTATATCGGAGGAGATCTGGTTTTTGTACCACTCACTCTGTTTATTCTTTTCTGCATTATATCCTGGATTGTGGGAATACGCCTCAAACAGGAGGTAAAAGAACAGGACTTCAGCGACAAGATCCGCTACAACTTTCTCATAGAGACCCTGACCGGTATTCACTCCATAAAGAGTCAGGGGCTTGAAAAATTCTTTTTCCGCCGTAACGATCGTCTTCAAAATCGTATCTCGGCTGCTCACTTTCAAGTTGCACTTTCCAATAATATCGCCATGAGCTCGGGAATGCTGTTTGGCCAAATCATGACCGTATCGGTTGTATCTTACGGGGCGATCAAGGTTTTGAACGGTGACATGGGAACCGGTGGTCTTGCCGCCTGTCTCCTGCTGTCTGGAAGAGTCATGCAACCCGTGCAGAGGGCATTGGGGCTATGGACCAGATTTCAAAGCTTTTTTATCGACAAAAAAGAACTGGAAGATATTTTTGCCCTCCCAGGATCGTCCTACGGTGACACTGAAACAGTGATGCAGCCCACGGGCCTTGTCAGCTGTAGAAACCTCAGTTTTTCTTACGGAGAAAAAAGCTCTCTTCTCTTCGACGACATCAACCTCTCGCTGCGAACGGGCCAGTCCATATCTCTTATTGGAGAGCAGGGTTCGGGCAGAACAACATTTATCAACCTTCTCACCGGCTTGTACAAACCGACAGAGGGGCAAATCACCATCGATGGAGCAAATCCATCACAGGTTTCTCCTGTACAGCTTGCCTCACATATTGGATATCTCCCGGAAAAAGGAGCTATTTTCCACGGAACGATCATGGAGAATCTTACTTTTTTTGGAACAATACCTGAAAAGGACGCCCTGAAAGCTGCCGAGCATCTTGAAGTGAGCGAAGCGGTGGCACTTTTACCGAATGGATATAAAACAGTACTCAGCGATTCCGTAACCGACCCCATTCCTCCAGGCCTCAAACAACGAATCTCAATAGCACGCGCTCTCGCCACAAGGCCCCGGATTATTCTGTTCAACAACGCCGACAGAAATCTTGACCGCTCCGGCTACAACCTGGTCTTCAGGATACTCGGGCGCCTCAAAAAAAACACCGTCCTTATCATCATTTCCGATGATCGCAATATCCTTCGACTGGCAGACAAGGAATACTACATCGTCAACGGAAAACTAGAGGAGAACGCTCCTGTTGACTCCAAACTCTTCTCGGTTCTGCCATTCAGAGAGTTACGGGCATGAGTGATGATTTTCTAAAAAAAAGCAGCTTGCTGCAAAGCAGGATCGAACCCTATGGCTGGCTTTCCAAAACCGGCCTGCCTTCGCCCTTCGCCTCATGTGTGGCACCGCTCCTCACTGCTCTTTCCTGGAACGGAGAAGTGCATCAGATCTGTGAATCCCTGCCCCACTACCCTGACCAGATCGACCGAGTGGATTTCATTAACACCATGGCAAATCTGAATTATCAGATTCAACATGCCAGCGTAAAACAATTAACAGGTTTTGATGCACGCCTTGCCCCCTGCCTCGTTGTTGTCAATGAGGGGGGAGACCAAGAGATCCCTTATATTGTCTTTAGCGACTCAAAAAGTACTCTCCACGCCTTCGATGGAAAAAGTCAGGAATGTGTTCCCTTTACTACAATCACAAAAAGCAGTGGAACAATTTACACTTTTCAGGCCCTCGATGAGAATGGACTGGATAAAAACAAACTGAACCAGCAGGTCCATGAAAAACCGAGCCGCTGGGCCCGGTTTCTGGGCAGCCGCTTTACTCCTGTCTTCAAGCAGATATTTGTTTCAAGTTTTGTGATCAATCTGCTGGCCCTTGTATCATCACTTTTTGTCATGGCCGTATATGACAAAGTAATCGGCAACAATTCCCCTGACACCTTGTATTTCTTAGCAATTGGTGCACTTATGGCCATAGGTTTCGAGTCTTTGCTTCGCTACCTGCGCGCAAGAAGTCTTGCCTTTTTCGGGGTTCGCCTTGACTCCATTATCACCCAATCCATTTTTGAGCGTCTCCTGTATCTTCCACCCCGTATCGTGGAAAGTTCATCCATTCCGGCACAGATTGCCCGCCTGAAAGATTTCGACTCCGTCCGTAATTTCTTCTCAGGCCCCGTGGGGACGAATCTGGTTGAAATTCCCTTTACCCTGATTTTTATTTTCACCATTTATTTTATCGGAGGACCACTGGTACGCATTCCCATTCTTCTGGCGCTTTTTTATTCTTTACTCGGGTTCATCATGCTTCCCCGGATTCAGAACTGCACTGAAGAGGGAGCCGTTGCCAGCGTTCAGCGACAGACGCTCATGGTGGAAACCATGCAGAAATTCAGACCTATCCGTATCCATGGCGCCATGGATACCTGGTTTGAGCGCTTCAGGAAACTCTCGGGTATCTCAGCATACACCTCCTTTAAAAGCTCCCAGCAGACAGCATTTGTGGAAGCAATTGCCTACGGACTTTCGGTCGGAGCGGGTGTAGGTACTCTGGTTTACGGTATCTTTCTGGTCTGGGAACAACAAATCACAACAGGTGCACTTATTGCCAGTATGATGCTGGTATGGCGAGTTATTTCTCCCCTGCAATCCATCTGCAACTCTCTGGTGCGTATTCGTTATATTTTCCGCAGCGTGGGTCAGGTGCACAAACTCTTGCGCTCGGCCCCTGAAAACAGTACTACCCTTTCTGATCAACCATTCACTATCACCGGAAATATTTCATTCAGTGGCGTGGGCCTGCGCTATACTGCAGATCGAGGAGCAGTCTTCAGCGGAATGACGCTCAACATCAAGGCAGGTGAAGTTGTTGCCGTGGCAGGTCCCAGCGGCTCCGGGAAATCATCTCTGCTGAAAATCATTATAGGCCTCTATCCACCGCAGATGGGTGCAGTACTGATAGATGGGCTTGATATACGACAACGGGACCCCATAGCACTGAGGCGAAATATTGCCTATACCCCGCAAACACCGGAGCTTTTTCACGGCTCAATCGAACAAAACCTGCGCATGTGTAAACCCGACGCAACCCCTGAAGAACTCAACAACTGTTTATACCTTGCAGGGGCACTCGACGATGTCAATCACTTTGAAGAAGGTATCTCGTACTTTATTGGAGACTACAAATCTGAACAACTCTCCACCACCCTCACCTATCAGTTAACACTGGCACGCACCTACCTAAGGGATGCATCTATCTTTTTATTTGATGAAATGCCGCCAACACTTCTAGGAAAAAAAACCGGCATATTTTTCCGTGAATTCTTGCAGAACAACCGGGGCAGCAAAACCATGCTCTATGTAACGGACCACGAAGAAGACATACTCAAGGCTGACAAATTAATCTATCTGACCGGAACCGGTCAGGTGCTGATCGGAGATCCTGCCGAACTACTGACAGCTCTCAAAAAATAACAGGTAAGCAAACCATCATGGCAAAAAAAACGAAACATGATAACAACCAGCAGCTTCGGCTTCTCGGGCTCACAGCAGTACTTGAAGAGGCGACCACTCCGTACCTGATCCGCACCTCAACCCTTATTGTTTCAGTGGCATTTCTTTCCTTTCTGGTCTGGACAGGTTTTGCTAAAATCAAAGAAGTGGCAAGAACCGTAGGAGAGATCGTACCATCCGGTCACATTCAGGTCATTCAGCACCTTGAGGGAGGGATCGTTGATGAAATTCTTGTGGAGGAGGATGACCTCGTCAATCCCGGCCAGGTTTTGCTGCGAATTCGTGGAGAATCCATAAAAGCCGATCGCGCCCGCCTAGTCACCAGAAAGAACCTTCTCGAACAACGTCATGCCCGTCTCACTGCATTTCTAAACGACAAGACCCCTTCTGATCCTTCTCACTCGGACAATGCTATCCTCTCTGGAATGTTCCTTGCTCAAAACGACGAGATTCAGGTATTAAAAGAACAGATTGTTCAGAAAAATGAACAAATAAGTCTCCTCAAACGTGAACAGGCAACCATCCTGAAAAATCTTTCAATTGCCAAAGAATCTTTCGAGACTCAAAAAAAACTTTATGAGGAACGATTAGTTCCCCAAACGAACTACCTCAATGCTCTGCAGGAAATCAATGCCCGAAAAGGACAGCTCGATGCCATGGTTATCCAGATCAGACAGGCTGAACAGGCAGTTAAAGAGTTTGAGTGGCGCCTCCAGTCACAGGGTTCCAAAAGCAAGGATAATGTTCTGCAACAATTAGCTGTACTTGAGGATGACCTTGCAGAAAACAAGGATTTAATTGAAAAACTCAATCAGCAAATCAGTCGTCTGGAACTCAAATCTCCTACCTATGGTCTTGTCAAAGGACTCGAGATCCATACCATTGGAGGTATTATTCCACCTGGTCAATCCCTGATGGAAATAGTCCCCCTGGGTGAGGAACTGGTTGCAGAAGTCAAGGTGTCACCGAACGATATTGGCCATATAAAAACGGGTGACCATGTCACGGTAAAGGTGACTACTTTTGATTTTTCCCGCTACGGATCCATAGATGGTACATTAACCGCCCTATCAGCAACAACATTCACAAACCCACAGGGAACACCGTATTATAAAGGTATGATAAAACTTAGTAAACACTATGTTGGAAATGACCCAGAGATGAACAAGGTTCTCCCCGGTATGATAGTCAATGCAGATATTATCACCGGTGAAAAAAGCCTGCTTGCCTACTTATTAAAGCCTATTCACCGCTCGTTGAATTCGGCATTTATCGAACGCTGACAAGCCAGGATAGCACTCCATTTTAATTTTAATTTAAAAAAAATCTCAAAATCATATGACTATCACACAGGATGCTCCTCTTTCAATACTTGCCGTAGATGACAATCCAACCACACTACGCCTCCTCGAAACCATGCTGAAGCGTAATAAATTCGATGTTCGCACTGCCGTAAATGGAGTCGAAGCCATGGCTGTTCTCAGCGAGTCTCATGACACCATTGACATTATTCTTCTTGACAGAATGATGCCTGAGATGGACGGAATCGAAGTCTGTAATGCCATGAAGGCGGATGAAAATCTACGCCACATCCCCATTATAATGCAAACCGCAGCGGACCGCCCTGAAGAGATCAGTGAAGGAATTGCAGCCGGAGTCTTTTATTATCTCACCAAGCCACTGAATGTTGAAATGCTGCTCTCAATTGTTGAGGCTGCAGGAAAGCAGATCCGCCGCCACAGACAGTTGCGCCACGAAATGGAACGACGCAAAATCAGTTTTGGTCTTGTTCAGATTCTGAAATGTACCTTCAGGACATTGGATGAAGCCGAAGGACTTTCCATATTTTTGGCAAACTATTTTGATGATCCCGACAGGACCCTCACCGGTATTTCAGAGCTTCTGGTAAATGCGGTGGAACACGGAAACCTTGGTATCAGCTATGCGGAGAAAAGTGAACTGGTGGCAGAAAAAAAATGGCAAAACGAGATCAACAACCGCCTCAACGATCCACGCTATGGAGATCGAAGGGTAACTGTGATATTTGAACGTAAGGAAAAAGCCTGCTATATCCAGATTACCGACGAAGGGGATGGCTTTGACTGGAAGCAATACATGGAGGTTGATCCCTCACGTGCCATGCACAATCACGGTCGTGGAATTGCCATGGCCAACATGCTCTGTTTTAACAAACTGGTATACAATGAGAAAGGAAATCAGGTTACCGGAATAATAGAAAGCGATACAAGAGAGGATAAAGACGATTTTTGGGATTGAGATGAAGCCCATTTCACTTTCGTAATCTGGAGTACAGAACCTTCTAGGTATTTGCCTAGGTGTTTTGCCTAGGATACGGCTAATCACCTAAAAATACATGGACATTGCATTCATTCCTTTCACAAGAAACAACGGAACGCTTATTGCATCACCCAACCTGTAACCACAACAACTGATAGCAGTTTGCCAAACTCATCGTAAGGTGAGGACGGAAAGCCACGGGTCCTTTAGAGGATAGCCGGGTTGCCAGCATCAAGGGGTAACCCGGTTTTTTTTGTGTTCGCCATACTGTTTATCCAAAAAATAGAGTATCGGAGTCCTTATGTCTTCAGAGAACAATCCAGTTAGCTCTTCTTCCAGCCCCATTGGCAATTCAACAGAGAATACTCAACAGGACTGGATGGATCTTGACCAGCAGGGAGTAGCAGGAGAAACCCTTAAGGCAAAGAAATGGACGACCCAGCGACGCCTTGTCGACGATGCATCCTATCAAGGCAACATTCATACAGGAACTGAAGCGACTACTGAGCTGAATAAAAGCGACACTCTCTCCGGGGATGCCCTGAACTATCAGTCAATTGCTAATGAAGGTAAAGAGACACAGGACAACAACGGCCCAGAGGAATTTTCAGACGAATCCCAACGGGGCTTATCACCCGACATGGATTCCCTGAACAGAACCGACACACCATCGGCCACATCTGCAGCATACGAACATACGACTGAAGCTGAAAGTCTTGTTACATCCAGCGGAAGTGACACACTGAAATTTGAAGAACATATTGATGAAGCCAAATCACATGGACGCACTGCGACTGAAAACAAATCTACAACACGATTGGCCCAGCCTGCAGCAACAGAAACGCCTCCGGAAGATCTCCCCCTGGAGAATAGCAGTCAGGAAAGGAACACAGCCACCGTATCGGAGTTACAGCAGAAATCAGAGATTAGTGACGCTGTTGATCCCTCCACACAAACACCCACCACAGCTCCTGGATCTGCCCCTGAACCTGTACCTGACCATGAAATAATCACAGAAAGTAGTGCATCCGCGCCTATTTTGACCACAGCTGATGCTATCGGTGTCGAAGATACAATGATAGCAATTGATATTTCAAGTCAGCTTACAGACACCGACGGTTCAGAATCCCTTGCTATCACCATAGGCGGTGTTCCTGAAGGAGCATTCCTTTCAGCCGGTACAAGCCTTGGTAATGGAGAATGGCAGCTCACTCCGGATCAGCTCGAAAATCTCAGCCTGACACCACCTGCCAATAGCGACGAAGACTTCAGTCTTACGGTCACCGCAACCAGCACAGAAAGCCATGGCGGTCAGCAAAACTCCAGATCTGAAATCATCGATTTTTTTATAGAAGCTGTTCCCGACACGCCAGAGCTAACAACTGTCGCCGCAACCGGCACAGAAGACACGGCAATTACCCTCGACATCAGCACTGCTCTCACCGAGCTTGATGGTTCAGAAATACTCTCAGCAATCACACTATCAGGCCTTCCTGAAGGTTCCATTGTATCCGCCGGAACACAAAACATTGATGGTTCCTGGAGTGTTGCACAAGACGACCTTGAAGGACTACAGCTCACTCCACCAAAAGATTATTCCGACAATTTTGAAATCAATTTGTCGGTCACGGCAACCGATTCCAATGGTTCCACTTCAACCAGCACTGCAGTCCTTCCAGTCACTATCACAGCAGCGCCCGACGAAGCAGTTATCAGTGGTAGTGGAGCTATACTTGCCGAAGATACCCTTCAAACAGCGTCAGGTCAGTTGACTGTTGTTGATCCCGACGCAGATGAGGCCCACTTTACCGCTGAAACGATTGAAGGAACATACGGTTTTCTTGACGTTGCGACAGACGGATCGTGGACATACAATCTCAACAACGACGCTGACACAGTGCAGCAGCTCGGTACTGGTGATACTGTTACCGATACCCTCACGGTAACTTCTGCTGATGGCAGTACCCATGATCTGGTCATGACCATAACCGGTACAAATGACGCCATTAGCGTAGTGTCAGATAGCAACACAGCACCAAACACTATTATGGAGAATGCCGCAGACGGCACAGAAATCCACCTCTCTGGACTGGCAACCGATGCAGATGGAGACGCCATACTCTATACACTCGTAGATGATCAAGGAAATGAAATCACCAATGGTCCATTTAGTATTAATAGAGAAAGTGGCGTTGTTACTCTTCAGGATCGTAGCCTGATAGACTACGAAACTGAAAGCAGTCACACCCTGCATATCCAGGCAAGCAGTGCAGACGGCACCTCGAGCACCAGTGATTTCCAGGTACAGATTGAAGATGTTGACATTATCAAAACAACCGATCTTGGTGGTGATGTAAATGGCACTGCTGTTACCTTTACAGTAACAGGAGATCATTACGACCCAAAAAACATTCAAGATGTAGGTGCCGGATCCCCCCACTACCGTATCAGGGTCAACGGCGAACCTCTGGAAATTGACGGCCAGAACACTTTTTCAGTTGAAGCCAACCGTGGCCATATTGAAGATAACCATGTTGTCCGAGACGGAAATGATGTGGAACTGGTGACTTTCAGGGTACCCCAAGGAACTGATGTCGATTCTGTTTCAATTGAATTCATTAACGATGCCTATGATACCTCCAGTGACAGGGATGGTGACGGAATCACCACCGAAGATCGAAACCTTGTAGTAAAAGAGTTGAATATCGGAGGCACTGTCAACGATGACGGAAGTATTGACGGAGGCACGACCTTGCAGGCTGAGGATATCGAAGTGTCCCAATACATTGCCAGTAATGGTGCTGACGTCTCTGGACGCGAAGTTATGCCATGGCAGGGAAGCATGACCTTTTATCCGGATGGTGTGCCACAGGAAGCACCCATATTGGTCGATGATAACGCAAATATTTCAGAAGACAGTGCTGTAGTTCTTACAGGCAATATTTTATCCAATGATACCGATGCAAACAACGGGAGCAACTTCAGTGTGACTGGATTATCTGGAGTCACTGTTCTCCAGGATAATTTCGATGATGGCAATGCTGATGGCTGGGTAGAAATCAGTTCCAATGGCGCTGATACTGATAGATGGCAGGTAGTTGACGGGGCTATTGGTGAAAAAAGCAACTCAGCAAAGGGAATCATGGCCCATGACATGGGGGATTCTGCCGACAGCACCAATTACGAGGTATCAGTTGATATACATGCCAATGCCGGGGATACGTACAATAACAATGTTGGCCTTACCTTTGGTTATGAAGACAATGCCAATTATTACATGATTAAATGGGATGACTACTCCGACAACTATTCAGAAAGCAGCACCCACAAAGATTTTCAGCTGATCAAAGTTGAGGATGGCCACCAAACAATAATTGACCAGATAGATCACGCCGAATTACCCAGTGATTTCACATTATCAGTCAATGTATCCAACGATAGCGGCATATCAATATCTGTTGACGGTGAAGAAAAACTCAGAGCTGCAGATGAACATCCAGCCATCAACACAATTGGCCTCAATACTGGCGATAACGATAGCGGTATCAGTTATGACAATGTATCGGTTATTAATAATGATATTCCAATAGAAGATACAACATCTATTGACGGTACCTATGGTACATTAACCCTTAACCAGGATGGCAGTTATTCTTACGAACTCAATGATGCCAATAACGATGTACAAATGCTTCATGATGGTGAACAGCTCACAGAGACCTTCGCTGTCAATGTCCTTGAAAACCACTCAGGAGAAGCAGGAACTGAAACACTGAACATTACCATTAATGGAAGCAATGACGGCCCCGTTGCAATAAACGACAGTACAGTATCAGAACTCGCAACAGTCTTCCAGGATGATTTTAACGATGGCAATACTGATGGCTGGACTGAGATTAGTTACAACGACGCTGATACTGGCAATTGGCAAGCTGTTGATGGTGCTATTGGCGAAAGAAGTAATTCCGCAAGAGGAATCATGGCCCATAACATGGGTGATGATGCAGAAAGCACCAATTTTGAAGTTTCGGTGGACGTTCATGCCAACTCTGGACAAACTGGAAATAATAATGTTGGAATTACATTTGGATATGAAGACAACAGTAATTACTACATGGTCAAGTGGGATGATTACTCCGAAAACTACTCAGAAAGCAGTACCCATAAAGATTTCCAGTTAATCAAAGTTGAAAATGGCCACCAAACAATAATTGATCAAATAGATCAGGCAGATCTGCCCAGTGATTTCAACTTGTCAGTAAATGTGTCCGACGATAATGGTATAGCTATTATGGTTGATGGTAAAGAAATGCTGACAGCAGTAGATGAACATCCTGCTATTAACACGATCGGCCTTAACACTGACGACAATGACGGCGGCATCAGCTACGATAATGTCTCGGTTAAAGTAGCATCCGACCAGACAATTGTGACCGACGAAGATAGTTCCATTGTTGTCACTGCTGACAGTCTCCTTGCCAACGATACAGATGTTGAGGGAGACACTCTGTCCATTTCCGCTGTATCCGAAAATGTGCTTGATGTTGATGGCAATATTGTTGGCACCGCCTCCCAGGATGACAGTGGCAACATCGTATTCACCCCTGGTGATGCCCTTGATGCTCTTGCGGAAGGTGAGAGTACAAATGTCAACTTCACGTACACGGTCAGTGATGGCCAGGGTGGAACTGATACAGCCACCGCTACGATCACCGTCACAGGAAAAGATAACGACCTCACCTATGTTTCTGAATCAGCTGGCTATAAAAATGTCGTCGGAATGTATGAAACCGACGACCAGGGCAATCCTGTCAGTGGTACCGTGATAATCGACGATCAAAATGGCATGGCAGGTGGCACCCATCTTGCCGATCTGGAACCTGGCAATTATGAATTTTTCATTATAGCCAACGGTGCAAATGAGGTGGATACTGAGAGCAGTATCAGCTTTGATACCAGCGGAGATAAACCAATACTTTTGATTGATGGAGAACCCGCTGCCCACCCCGTCTATTTCACCGAACCAGGTTTTAACCCTGACGGCAAGGATCATTTTCATTTCGAATCAGACGGTGAAGGTGGCACCTTCATCAAGATAGAAGACTTACCCGACCTTGGGGATGCTGATTTTGAAGATGTGGTGCTTCACACCAACTTCGAGATGGATGACAGAACAGCCAGTGGCGAGCTTTCTGACGGTGATCAGGCAGCAAACAGTGTGGTGGAAAATACTGCTCCAGAGGCCATCGCTGACATAGCTGACATCAAAGCCTTTGAACTACCCGAAGGCGGCAGTATTGTCTCAACGGAAAGCAATACCATCGTGGTCAAAGGTGAAATTGTCACTGAAGGTGACACGGGGTCGAGTGTTGACCAGTGGACATTTCACCATGGCGGAGGACCATTGACCATCGATACCCTTTCGGAGAGTGGCACAAACTTCACTGACATTGACGGTGACGGTGCTAAGAACCACATCGACACCATGATGCGTCTCTATGACGAGGACGGGAACCAGGTCGCCATGAATGACGACAGCAGCATGCAGACCGGTGACGGTTCAACCAATGATTACTTCTCTCATATTCAGGACTCCTATATCCAGGTCGATGATCTGCCTCCCGGTAATTACTCTCTTGCCATCGGGTCCTGGGAGCTTACCCAGGATGAAGTAGCAAATGGCCATAACGACAACTCTGATCAGAATATACGCTATGACCATGCCCAGGATACCGGCCCCTATCAAATAACCCTCACAGGAGACGTATCCTTCTCAGAGGAAAGTCCTCTTGCCACTGATGAAGACACAGGACTCACCATCAACGCTGACACCCTTCTTGCTAATGATAGCGATGTTGATGGGGACAGCCTCAGTATCGTGGCAGTGGGTACACCGGTGGATGCAGACGGCAAGGTGGTGGGAACCACCGAACTTGTAACAGAAAACGGCGAACAGCAGATTCGCTTTGTACCGGGTGCTCAGCTCGATTCCCTTGAAACTGGAGAATCAAGCAGTGTCAGCTTCAGTTACACCATCGATGACGGCCAGGGGGGGACCGATACAGCCACTGCTACGATCACCGTTGCAGGAACAGATAACGACCTCACCTATGTTTCTGAATCAGCTGGCTATAAAAATGTCGTCGGAATGTATGAAACCGACGACCAAGGCAATCCTGTCAGTGGTACCGTGATAATCGACGATCAAAATGGCATGGCAGGTGGCACCCATCTTGCCGATCTGGAACCTGGAAATCATGAGTTTTTCATCATAGCCAACGGTGCAAATGAGGTGGATGCTGAAAGCAGCATCAGCTTTGATACCAGCGGAAACAAACCAATACTTTTGATTGATGGAGAACCCGCCACACACCCCGTCTATTTTACCGAACCTGGTTTTAACCCCGACGGCAAGGATCATTTTCATTTCGAATCAGATGGTGAAGGTGGTACCTTCATCAAAATAGAAGACTTACCCGACCTTGGGGATGCTGATTTTGAAGATGTGGTGCTTCACACCAACTTCGCGATGGATGACAGGACAATAGTAGAAGAATCCATACTTGACGAACAGTTAAATAATTCCATAGCAACAGGGATTGCCACAGCCGGATTTGATACTTCCATAACCGATACTGAAGCAAACGGCATCCATAGCGAAGCGATGGAAGATCTCTCTCTCAATATGCCATTCCTTACTCTGCCAGGTGACGCTGAAGGGAGCGAACAGGCGGCCGAACCCCAGGAAACAGCAATTGTAACGCAGGACACAGTTCTTCAGGCTGACACCCCTGTTTCAGAATCATTCACGGAAGACAGCCAACAGAGTTTGAATCCACCCACAGATGATGACCTGGCGCTTTCACTCCCCTCCATATCTCTCAATGATCTCTTTGACGAACCGGCTGACAACAATTACGATCCTGCAGTAACTACTGAAAACGAAACAAGCGCTGTTAGTAATACCGATGAGAATACGAATCCTGCAAATGAAGCAGCAACAGACACAACTGATGAGACATCGACTACCGAAGCTGTGGGTCAGGAACCTCAGGAAGAACTTGTAGATGATGCCACTGATTTACATAGTATTGCTGGCAGTGAGGTTGAAGAAACTGAATTAAATACCGATAACTTACATATAGATCTTGCGAGTGATACTGAATCCGAGTCGTCAACAAATTCAGAGGACGAAAGCAGCAGTCTTGATCGATTTGCAGCAACATCAGCCAATGCATCGGAAGATAACGATAACTCTCCTCTTGACAACTTCTCTGCCTGCAGTCAGTCCGAAGAAACATCAGAATTCTCATCGGTTGAAGAAATTGACACCATAGACGACAATGCCACAGACCAGGTAGACGATGCCGGGTTAAATGATGTTAATGCTATCCAGGAAGACCTTTCCCAAGAAGCGGAACAGGTTGACGCGAATGGTGCATGTTGAACAAACAAAACCGGATAACCTGACAGTTTGTCGGATATCTTTTTCAGGGCCAGAGGTGAATTGTTTAAAGTTAAGCAGTGACAAAGCTACTTTAATAACATAGGATTATGGAGTAGCATCTGTTTATGTCATGTACAGAATAGTTTTTAATCCTGTATGTTAGTATTTACTCTTAACTTGTATTCATTTGCATGATTGTGACATTTTGTGCCATCTTAGGATTGTCACCAAAAATTCGTTCAAACATCAGTACGCTGGTGTTGTGTTTAAGTACACTGTGGCTGACAGGATTATTACTTCCAACTCCTGCCCATACAACATCCATCCGTCTTCATGAGATCAAGACGACAGATTCTTTTACCACCAGCAGCCTTTCACTACCGAGAACTATAACTACAAAAGAAACAGAAGACCAGGCAACAACTGAATTTTTCAGCCCCGGTTCAACACGTTCCGAGCCCGATATTCTCAAGGTATATAAAGCACTGTTCAAGCAAACCTGGGAACAATCACCTGATATTCAGGTTGCCAGGAAAATGAAACAACAGAAAGCAGCAGAGCAATACACCGCCTGGGCCAACAGAATTTCCCCACAACTCGATTTTGAAATTGCTCAGAAACGTTTCCTGAACAAAGACCTAGCCGACGACACCATACAGACCAGCCTTGAAGAAGAAGTCCCATACACTGACGGAAAGGATATAACAGACTGGAATTTTGATCTGGATATTCCTCTCTACCGCCGTCCCCTTTCACTGGCTATTGATGTATCACGGATAGAATACGAGCTCGCAGCCAATAATCTTGAAATTAAAACCCGTGAACTTGATGCCCGGCTCCATGAATTGCTTGGGAACTACATGGTTGCCTCCTACAACCTGCATAATCTCGAAAACTCCATTTTTATTTCCGGTGAACATGTTAACAAAATTCAGCGTGGTTACGATTTACGGGACCAGACCAAACTGGCCCTACTGAGAGCTCAGGCGAACCTGAAGGAACTTGAAGCCAGAAGAGACCTCAACGGACAGAGACGTGACACCACATTTCGGGAGCTTCTCGATTTCACTGCTATCCCCGAGAATGACCCCACTTGGCACTGGCTAAAAGAACTTCTTAACAGTGAACAACGTACAGCAGGCTGTATTAACAGCTTTTCAGCATTACAGACAGGCACTGAAAAGATGCAGCCATTTCTGACTGAAGCATTAACGGAGGCGGAGCTACGTGATTTTTTTGTAAACAACAGCCTGCTCTATAAAAAGATTCTCCTCGAACGTAATCTCGGCAAAATCAAAGCAAAAAAATATACGCAACAGGAATGGCCGGCACTCTTCGTACGAGGAGAGTTTGACAGAAAAGCAGACACGCAGTTTAACGACTACAACGGTGAGGGCTCCATTGGCCTGGTTCTAAGCGTACCACTCTTCAGTGGCGGAACAATATTCAGTAATATCAAAACAGAAACTATGGCTTCCGATATTACTTCCATAGAAGAACATTCAACTATTTTAAGAACCTTCAATTCCATTGCCAATAAGAAAAAAACAATTTCCAGCTTACGCGATATATATGAAAAACAGCAAATCCACCTGCAGCAGCAGCAGGAGATTGTACGACTATCCCTCAAGTCCTACCAGATCAAGCAGACTTCCATGCAGGATCTCCTCACCAGTAAAAACCGCCTGATTGACGCAAAAAACCTTCTTATGCAAACCACCACTGATCTGGGTGTTCTACTTCGACAATTTGCCTGGGAACTGGGTACACCCTTCCCTGCTCCATAGAAAAAAACAAATATCGTTATTCTACTACTTCACGCCACCAATTCTTAAGTCTATACATTCATACAGAAGCGACCTTTAAACTACCCCAAAAGGGCCTGATGAAGCAGAGTTTCAATCCACGCCCCCGCATGGAGGGCGACTGGTCGCTGAGATCAGGATCATCAGAAGTGGCTGTGTTTCAATCCACGCCCCCGCATGGAGGGCGACTGATTAAGGGGTACTTATCAACCAAAAAAAGCATGTTTCAATCCACGCCCCCGCATGGAGGGCGACCTATGGATCAATTTCTGTTGGTGTCGAATCCCGTGTTTCAATCCACGCCCCCGCATGGAGGGCGACGCAACTTGTCTCCTTACGGAAACCTCTAAATCTTGTTTCAATCCACGCCCCCGCATGGAGGGCGACGCAGTAAGCTGCGCTCATCCGGGTGGATTAAAAAAGTTTCAATCCACGCCCCCGCATGGAGGGCGACTTTTAAATCACCTCCTGTTCACCCATGTGGCAGGTGTTTCAATCCACGCCCCCGCATGGAGGGCGACGACATCACAAGATTCTCCGCTGTCAAGGATCTTACGTTTCAATCCACGCCCCCGCATGGAGGGCGACCACCCCTGACGGAACTCCGATGATATCCCCTGATGGTTTCAATCCACGCCCCCGCATGGAGGGCGACTGTCAGCCTGCAATACTTCACAGTTACTGATGACAATGTGGCTTTGCTGCGAACTACAACAATTTACAGATCTCAACAATAAAACCACAAAACACAGTGGCCAATATTCACTAACATTTCAACTAGTAAACATAACCTGCGAACCATTCAGGGTTTTACTGTGCCATTAAGGTTCGCGACATCGTCAAACTAATAAAATCCCCTCCATATCAATGGCCTTCTTAGCCCCAACATGCTCGACCTTATTGTGCCAATTTGAACCTAAGAAATAAAATCTCAGGCTATCAGCCTTTGGGTCAAATTCATCAAGCAATCTTTGTCGCAGCACTGCCCATTGGGCTGGGTCAACTATACATTCAAATACTGAGTATTGTACACGCTGCCCGTAATCCTTACACGTCTTGGCTACTCTACGCAATCTCTTTGATCCACCTGAATCACTTGTCTTCACATCATAACTCACCAAAACAAACATACGTTTACCTCATCTCCAAATCATTGGTGGGTAGCCATCCAGATCACCCCTGAAAAACCGAGCTAGCAACAAGGCCTGGGTATGGAAAAGCAGACCCACTGGCATTTTTTCATCCACAAAAGCATGCACCAATACTTCCTGCTTTTTCTTCTGATAAGCTGTTAAAACGATCTTCCTCGTTTCATCATCCATCCGCACCCCACCGCCATTACTCACTTTAAAGCCTTTTGCCTTTACCTGACCAAGATTTATAAGAGAAAGGACAATCCTATCCACCCAGGGTCGAAACTCTTCCATCATGTCAAGAGCCAGCCCAAAGCGCCCTGGACGATCACGATGCAAAAAGCCCACTGCAGGATCAAGGCCTACACACTCCAACGCAGACCGAACATCGTTCATCAATATCATGTAGAGAAAAGAAAGTAGACAATTCACAAGATCTAAAGGCGGGCGACGCGACCTCTTCGTGAAATAAAATTCATCCTTCTGCTTTACTATCATATGATCCAATACCTGGAAGTAGACATGACCACTATCTCCCTCTACTCCACGAACCATATCTAAATCCAAATCCGCTTTCAAACGTCCCAGTGAATTATTCAACCGCCGAATCGCCTCCTGAATAGCCTCACAATCAATCCGTTCACCATGATCTCGAAGGATACGTTTTAAATTATGTCTACAATTTGCTATTTTGGCAGTCACAAAAGAGGTAGCGATCCTGGCTGAGAAATCCAGATCATCTGCACTTCGATACTGTTGACGACGAAGCAACACATTACCGGATACTGCGCCCTGCACCCTGGCCAAGAATTTTCCATACTCAGTCAAAAAACTAAAAGTAATCCCACGCTCGCCACAAAATCCCATTAGAAATGGGCTGGCACCGACATTCCCAAAGCAGACAATCGACTCCAAAGTATGAATAGGTAGACGAAGACGAATCTCCTTCTCTACTTTCACAACAACAGTTTCACCCTCTTTGGCAAGGTATGCCCCCTGAGTAGTCACAAAAAGAGTATTCAAGTGCTTTTTCATTTCAGCATCTTCTCCAGATAGTGGGCCACTTTTTTTCTCTTCGAAAGCACTTTGGGCAGGCAGAGGGATTCAAAAGAACAACTCTTACATTTATTGCTATATTCAGGTTTTGGGGTTTGTTTTGATGCCAACAATAGATGAAGCCTTTCACTGGTATCCCGAGTCTTTTGCCGAAGCCTGTTATCAAAGACGACCTCCAAACGACGGTGTGTTGTCCCATAAAACATAGCTCCTTTTTCAATCTCTATCCCCAGCATTTCCTCTAAGCAAATTGCCTGGGCACAAAGTTGAACCCTATCAGAATCATCCTTTTTTGCTTTCCCCCGTTTATATTCCACTGGAAATGGCTGCCACCCCTTATCTATCTTATAAAACTCCACGACATCTGCCCGTCCGGCTATGCCTAATTCCAAAGAATGTAAAGGAAGATCATACTCAATTCTTTTATCTTTACGCGATTCCCGACCTGCTTTATGCACCCGCTCATGCATGATTCGCCCTTCAGCCGTCAACCTGTTTTCCTCCCAAAGTTGTTCAATATGAATAAGAGCACATTGCCTTGGACAAAACAGCAGATGCTGAAGAGCTGAAAGCATGTGTAAGTTATCTTCAGTAAACATTTGTGTCATACCATACCACACCACTGGCCATTCTCATTTCTACCCTTTCTCGTTTGTGAGTAAATTAATAACAAGACGAATTAGTAAATCTTTTTGAGCTGGGTCGCTTGATGCTATGAGCAGAGTTAATGCCACCAAAGCCTTATCATCAAAATCCAACACATCACGATTCAACCTGAGAAACAGCAAAAAAAGAAAAGAACCTATACGCTTATTGCCATCAACAAAGGGATGATCCTTAATAATGAAATATAGTAAATTAGCTGCTTTCTCTTGCACACTGGGATAGAGATCCTGTCCACCAAACGTCTGCTGAATAGCACCTAAAACCCCAGCCAAACCTTCGCCCCGCTCCTGACCAAAGATGCCTGTTGCTTCACTTCTACTCAACAATTCCTGCTTTAAAGAACTGATGGCCGGACGTGCTTGATCAATCTCTAACGCTTCAGATAATAGATCCATACTCTTCGGAATTGCCAGAGAAGCCTCGTCATACTGCCAGAGAAGTTGCCATGTTTTGGCATAAGCAGTAACAATAGAAAGCACTCCTCGCCCTTCGTCATTCACCAGTTTATGGTCTTCCAAAGTATTGGCTAGAAGTCCCAGCATTTGCCTGGCATCATCAAGACCTTTCTCTGCCAATCGCTTCTGATTTAAAGTACATCCCTGTACCAGATGTTCTTTCAGGATCGAAGTTGCCCAGATCCTGAACTGTGTACCTCGCTTTGAATTAACTCGATAGCCAACAGAAATTATGGCATCAAGATTAAACCATTCAATAATTCGTGAGACCTCACGAGTCCCTTCTTGTTGAACTGTTGCATTTTCTGCAACAGTTGCCTCTCTAACAAGTTCACCACTCTGAAAAATATTACGTAAATGCCTTGAAATCACTGATTTGTCACGTTCAAACAAATCTGAAATCTGGTTCAGTGTTAACCAGACCGATTCGTCTTTAAGACGTACATCGACTCCAACCTTTCCATCATAAAACTGATAAAGTATCAATTCACCTTGCTCAAAGGTCATACACCTACTCCTGACATTGTTTTCTTCCAAGGTAATCGTTGCCAGGAAAGACAGACAACGGCTGTTACAACCAACTCACTCTCAAACCTCCAATACTGTCACCCCACTTGGCAAATCACCAGTCACTTCAATATTTGTATAGTCGGAAAAAGCCCTTGCTGGGTTCGCAGGATCTTTTAATCTAGGATTAGCAACCATCTCAAAAAGCTGTTGAGCGGAGGCGTTCCCAAGGGCAGAATCATGTTTGAAAACTATCAACTTTCTTGTTCCCATTAAACCACGGGCCGCAGAATGATCATGGTCAAACATATCACGCAAGGCTTGCCATAACAATTCAAGATCTTCTTCAGAAAATCCAGTTTGACTTGCTAAGTGAGGAGAGATGAAACCATGGGCCCGGTAAAGGCCATAGGGCACTGTATATTTGCGCCCCATGGTCCTATTATCACCATGTTGTGCCTCAGCCTCTGCCTCTGTAGTCACTGCCATTCTGGTAATCGAATGTTCAGTGGCAATAATTGGATCAACTGAACGGGAGAAAGTGAGCTGCACAGGTCCTCGAACTTGGCCAGCATTTTTCCCCGTACTCATTACCGCCCCAAAGGTTCTGATATCGTAATAATTTGTACACATCCACTGCCTGGCTGACTCAACTTTTTCAGCAGATTTTTCTTGTTTTTTAACCTCATCAGTTTCATAAGGTTCATCAATAAGATTGTTAAGAACAGCCTTTTCCTTAATGAAAATATCAAATGGCCTTTTTGCTTCCTTAACCAACTGTACATAGTTTCTAATTTTCCTTTTCAGACACACATCAGTAACAAGACCAAAACCCGTTTCAGCATCCATCCGCGGTAAATTTCCAGCATCAGGATCACCATTTGGGTTGCCATCCTGGACATCAAAGAACAATACAAAGTCGTAACGATTTTTTATAATTTCAGACATAACTCTCTCCTTTATTCTTTATCTTCTTTCTTGGTGAACAGATCTTGACGTTGGTGATAATATCCCACTGCAAAACGAGCCTGAGCATCAAGGGGCAAGTGGGCTGGAATTTCTACAATACCACTAAATATTTCCCCCAATATGGTCTCAAAATAGACCCCTGCTCCACCTTTTAATTTGGCAAGATGGTGGTTCTTTAATTTCAGCAATTGTGGGAACACAGAAACAGGCGAACTGGAAGCTGCCCCATAAAACCGCTCGCGAATGGTTTCTTTACCCTGTGCCCTCTTCTGAATATTCTCCAACACAGCAAAGAGACGACCCAACCGATAGGCTGGATTCATATTATTTTTATCAAGTGACACGGATATCTCCTCATTCTCTATTTTATGATAATAACGATTTCTACGATTGACATACGCCTTCAGAATGGCCGCCCTTATTCGATTAACATGACGCTCGGCTCGAATTCGTCTCATACATTGCTGAAACAGGGTTACGGGATATGGTTTCCCCTCAAAAATTGCCTGCATAACTGCCCCGGCTAGATTAGGAGGGACATTGCTAATCTTAAAGTCAAAGGCAGTATGGGATAATAATTTATGGAGTGAGAAGAACTCCTGATCTTTGCCAGAACGAACAATCTCAAGATCATCAAAGTGATTCTTAATCTTTTCAGCAAACTTGAGAACCGTACCTTGTGACCAAAATCGTACCGAAATACGGGCAGCATTTGGAGATAGCCCCAACACATAAAAAGGGATATCACTCTCTGCAGCAAGGCTCCCTGTATAGATACTTTCATAAAGGGCTCGCACTGCCTTGATCCCTGCATCAGGATCATCACTATCCTTTGGAGGGTCAGTAAAAAACAGACTAAAATCATTCTCTATTTGAGTTGCCTTACCTGCCCAAAAGACGGTGGTTGCATCACCAACAAAAATACGATTATTACTAGTTAAAAGAGTTGATAGAGCTGTGGAATACGCTGCCTGGGCATATTTCCCGACAGGAGCATTAAACCCTTGCTCTTTGCCATAGGAATCATAACCAGAGTTTTTTTGAAAACTAACCAAACCTGCTGTACTTTTTCCTCCAGCAATAGCAGTTGCAGCATGAAGACGCTGAATAGGCTGTTTTTTCCCGGTGACCAGACAATACGCTTCACGAGTCTCCGTTTCATCAGGAACTAAGGCCACAGATTTTTGATAGGTTATAACCGCCTCCCGTTCAGCAATGCCCCCGGCATCACCATCAAGGCGAAAGGTAAGATTGCAGCCATTAATTTCTCGACAACTTGGCCAGGCATCAAAACCCGTAACTTTTTGATATTCAGCTGTTGCATAAAAAGACACAACCGCTGCAACTCCCTCATCCGCCAACAATTCAGGTGGAAGTGTGTTTATTGTTTTTTTAAAAGTACCAAGCTGTTTATCAGCCATTTCCTTATCTTTCTTATAAGATGAAATAACTGTTGAAATCACCTTGGTCTCTTGCAAGTTTTCAGGAAGTCCTAAGAGAATTTTCCGAAATGAGCCAAAGCTCTGTATCGTTTTCTCAGCATCGATTTCATATTTTTCACAAAACTGCAAAGCCTTAGCAATACCAGGTTCCAGTCTCTCTTTCTCAGACAGCAAATCAAATTGTTTCCGCACCTGCTTGATCGTTTTAGCGGCATCTTTTTTACTTTCTCCTTTGAGGTGCCCCAAAACATAACCAAAATGATCCCACAATAAACATGCTGTTGCCCAAGCGTTCTGTCCACTTCTACCCTGAACTTTAGGAAGCAAAAATTTTCTTCCCACCAGCTTTTTGCCATTCATCTGTCTGGTATCCTGCAGGTCTACAACCTTACCGTGCCGATCAAGAACAATGACAAAGGGAATTTCTTTCCATGCAAAACCAATGGGCGCAATTTTTGAATTTGGTTCCGCCGCCCTGCGTTCATAATATTCACATAGTGCCTGCAAGATCATTTGCGCACCTCTTCACTCTGCCAAGCTGGCACATCAATCCGCCCATTCACCATTTCAGGGCGATAAAAAGCAGGGATCGGATTTTCTGGATTGGTAAAATCCAAATCATAGAGCATAAAACCCAGATCACGATTATCTTGAATGGGCCTGGCCTTCTCCTGGTCTGGACGGTCAACAAGACGGAAAAAGGCAGAGAACTCACGGCAGCCTAGATATGGCTGGGTAAAGCATTGCCCCTTCCTGGCACGGCGTTCAAACATGGCTAAGTATTTACCGGGATTTTCATCTTTACCATTCTGCCAGGCATCCAGGCTTTCCTGAATTTGATCCTTTTCGCCATCATCCCAAAGTTGAACGGGGACCTGGCAGGCAATTTTCTTACGTTTATCAACAGGTATATACTCAAGCCAGGCATGAATTCGGTAATGAACATCACGCAAAAATAAGCCTGCCCGTTGTTGCCTGTTCGATTCAATAAAGATTTCTTTTTTACTTCGAGATGCCAACGCCCCAACTTCATTACGGCGCACAGAGATCCAGTTTATAGGGTTTAACACCTCTATTTTTCGAATATGCCAGCGAATTGCTGGTTTCCAAAAGATTGCCTCAAAAATTGCCCGTGCCGAAGAAGGAGTGATGACATCATAACTGACCCGCTCAACCTTCATCTCTGGCCTAGTGAAGCAAGCGTAATCCCCCCACACTTCTAAGCAGAATGTTTTTTCATTTTTTCCCATAGGCATTGCCTCCATCTTATATAATAATTGCCCCATCATTGGGCTTCATATCCAACCCTACAAAGCCCAAGGTTTCATCATAGGCATAATCAACCGCCTGACACCAAATCCCCTGCACCTCTTCCACAACACTATCCTTAATTCCTGCGAACTGTCGTTCAGGAATGCTAACCGTGAAGCGTTGCATCTTACGGAACAGCTTACGACTTGGGCCGTATTTTTTTAACTGGCCGATAAGCTGCTGACCACTCGTCTTGTCGCCAGAATACCAAACCACCACCGCCACCTGATTCTGGTCATCAATAAGTTTAAATTTTTGGGCAGCTGTTCGAAATTGAAATTCTCCGCGACCAGCATCCTTAACAAGTAATGACTGCATGTCCTTTTGATCAAAACTGGCAACACCATTGCCATAAAACAATTTAAAATATCGCTGAAAAGTATCGGGCCTAAGATTTTCACAACCCTCGGGATCACGACGCATAATTTCTGAGCCAGCATCTGCTCCTTTTCGCAAGAATCCTGGAGGAGCAAGCTTAGGTGCTTGAAAAACAACCACCTTGCCTTTTATCTTTTCACCATTCTCCTGCAATTCTCCTTCGCGATTACATCGTCCAGCAGCCTGGGCAATGGAATCAAACCCAGCCATGGCCCGATAAACCACCGGAAAATCAATATCAACACCAGCCTCAACCAGCTGTGTACTTATAACTCGAATAGGTTTTTTATTTTTTAGAGCTGATTTGATCTCAGCAATTATTTTGCTACGATGCTCACCACATAGATTTGCCGATAGTAGAATAGACTTTTCAGGCATAAGAGCATGAAGATCACGACAATCTTTCCGAGTATTAACCACACAAAGAATCTGTGGATAAGTAGCCAGTTCATCGGCTAAACTCTCCCACTGTTCATATTTCCCCGCCTGCTGGACCACAACTCGTTGGAACTGCTGCCCGAGCCTTTCGGGGTCGTTAATAATTTCTCGAACCTTACTTCGATCTATGCCAGTAAATCTTGCGCTACCCGTACCAATCTCACCCGTTAAGGCTGGTTGAGTAGCAGTACACAGGACAATGGAGACATTAAAAGAATCAACCAGCCCCTTCATGGTAGTCAAAATTGGCTGAAGATACTCAGGGGGTAACATCTGGGCTTCGTCACAGATAATGACAGAATTGACGATATTATGCAGTTTTCTACATTTTGTACTTTTAGCAGCAAAGAGGGATTCAAACAGCTGAACATTTGTCGTTACAATTATAGGCGCGTCCCAATTTTCACTGGCCAACCTTGCCGCAACTGTTTCCTGATCAGGATCAAGACTGGAATGGTGTTCAAGGACATTTACTTCACCAAAGATATTTTTGTACTCTTGGGCTGTCTGTTCAATAATTGAGGTATAAGGGATAACAATGATAATACGAGTTTTACCATGCCTAATGGCATGTTTTAATGCAAAAGCCATCCCTGAAAGGGTTTTTCCTCCGCCAGTTGGCACTGTCAGGCTAAAAAAACCGGGATCAAGTTCTGCCGCATTTTGACAATCCGCTAAAATTTCCTGCCTTAGAATATTCACCTTTGTCGATTCCGCTCCAGAAACGAGAGAATCCATATATGCATCAAATTTTGTCTTTAACTCGATAATAAACTTCTGGGTGCTACGACAAGCATTCTTGTCTTTATCCATAAAGCCTTCAGTATCGAGGTAATCGGCATCAACCAGGCAAGAAAAAAGCATTCGTACCCATAGATGAAAGATATCCAAACGTATCCCATCTTTACACGGCAGACTTTGAGGAGAAAGTAAACTATCAGTCCCCTCCTGTAGCCAACTCGCAGATAAAGAAGGAAGTTTATCCACCTCATCCTTTGTAAGACGGGTACTCAAACAGCCTCCCCCACCTATTTCATTCTGCCAATCCGGTAAGCCAGCATGATGGCCAGCAATGAGATACGCAAAAACCCTTCCAGGCCCCTGCAAGTTTTCATTAGCCCAAACAGCACCATGACTTGAATGGTTTGGGCCATGACCAGGAACATTCCTAACATAACCGTCACATTCAAATCCTGTTACTTTACGAATATACTCCTGAAACTCTGATGACCCTTTACCAAGATCATGGAGTAATCCTGCCGCCCGCCCCCAATCAGAATTAAAGAATGATTTTGAAAAATTACCGGCATACAACGAAACTCCTTGCAAATGCTCTTTAAGGTAATGAGGAGATAATTTCTGTAATTCTTCATCAAACATGGCGTGGGCAATTTTCATTTCTGAGACACTCACCTGTGCATTTTACCATTTGCTAAGAGTCTATTCCCTTGTGTCCTATTCATTCATCACCATAAAACCTTTGGGTGCTCACAGAGTGAGCACTGTTCACTTTTTATTAAAAAAGAATATCTACCTTGCTGTCATTCGTACGCATAAGAATTTTCATCTTATGTTCAATTCATATAACAATGATTTTAATGTTTTCAACAATTTATTACCAATTTGTTTTCGACAATATCGGTCAACAACTATAATTTAAACCAGGGTTGTCAAATCATTATCCTCGTAGAAATTGAAATCATTAACTAGTTGCAACCACAGGAGACTCGCCATGTAAAAATGACGAGATCGCACAAATGTCATTTTTTTTGCTCAGTTAATAAAAAACGTGGGAACATAGGTTTTAGTCCCTGCCTAAATACTTCCACTCGAACTCTCTATGTTCGCAACCTGCATAGAATAAAACCTCCCGTGTCAGCATATTTCAAAGTCATAGGTCCAAGGAAATTGCGCGAAAGAAAATCACTTCTTGACAATACAATAACAATAGACAATACCTTAAGATAACAATTCCCATAAACTCAACCAGGAGATTGAAGCTATGACAGACAGAAGAAATTTTCTTAAAGGTGGAATAATTGCTGCCTCAGCTTTAGTAGTAGGATCGGTAAATTTTGCAAGTGCTGCATCTGCGCCCTATACAAATATTGTTTATACGGCTGAAAACCCTGGAAAATGGGACAAAAAGGTGGGAAGTCACCTGCCATCAATTACCGTGGAAGGGAGCAAAGTAACCCTTTTCACCAAACATGGCATGGCCGCGAAACATTATATCGTGAGGCATACGCTTGTTCTTGAGGATGGTACGGTTGTGGGTGGAAAAGTGTTCAGCGGCACTGATCCTGAAGCAAAATCAAGCTTTGAGCTGCCCGCAGGTTACAAAGGAAAAATCTTCGCTACCAGTTTCTGTAACCTTCATGATTTCTGGGTTAATGAGGCAACAGTCTAGCCCGAATTTCTCACGAACAAACACTCTATCGCAATGATAGTAACCTATGTATGTACAGTCAAATAGGTATTCTTTTGCTTTTCGTTTATTTCGACAGAGTGTTCACCAAAGGTCAGCCGAGGAGGCACCGACTCCTTCTGTTTTTTGATAGTGAATATAGCCAACTATTATTCACCACAAAAACATTGAATTTGACACCGCCTGAACTGATGAGAAATACGGGTTAGAGTAAACCAGGAGAGTTTACCGATATAAAATACTTTTCTATTGTTATCCTCTGCGCCCCCTGTCATAATGATTCCTTAGTATTATGACAGGGGGCATTTTTATTTACACAGTTCTCTGTTTCACCTGTCACCACTCTTGCGTCAAAGACATTCGACATGACTTCTTCAACATACCATATTGAAAAACTCCTCCATGGTGGCCTTGGTCTAGGGCGCAACGAGGATAAGCAGAAAATGCTGATCGAGGGTGTTATTTCCGGTGAAACAGTCGCTGCAAAAATCCAGTCACTGAAAAAAAACCGCAACACAGCTGTAGCTACATCAATTATCGAGCCGTCTTCTGAACGTATCAAAGCGCCCTGTCAATATTACAAACAATGCGGAGGATGTGACTTCCAGCACATGAATTATCCGCGGCAGTTGCAGGAAAAGCAGGCGATTCTAAAAGACTTACTCCAGCAGAGCGGAAACACCATACTTCAAGAAGCTGCCACCCAAATACTGAACGCACCTCTGCCCTCGCCATCCCAGACCCACTACCGACAACGTATTCGTCTTCAGGTGGACAACAAGCAGACATTAGGATTCCACAAACGTCGCAGTCATGATTGTGTAGCCATAGAGAGTTGCTTACTGGCAACACCGAAAATAAATGATTGTCTACAGAAACTCTTGCCGCAGTATGCTTTTAACAAACTTCTCAACCAGACAGAAACTGTCGAAATACTGTTTGATCCAGACAGTTCAACTGTCACCCTCCTTATTCAGTTCAAACGCAAACCGCGCCCTGCCGATAAGCAGCATGCACAGGATCTGATTAACACAATTTCTGAACTCACAAATATTTTCTTTATCGGTGATGGGTTTTCTGTAACAGGCAATGCTTCTCTTTCATTCACCCTGCCGCCACTCGTCCCTCACACCACAAAAACAGTGCAACTGTCTCTCGAAACGGGCGGATTTTGTCAGGTGAACGTGGAACAAAACACCAATCTGGTAAAAACGGTTCTCGATTTCTGCGCTGTCACAAAGAAAGATACCATTCTTGATCTATTCTGTGGAATGGGCAATTTTTCCATACCTCTTGCGGAACGGTCACAGTCAGTTCTGGGAATAGAGGGGCAGGGCTCTGCTATTCGCAGTGCCATTAGAAACAGCAGCAATGCAGGACAGGACAACACCATCTTCAAGAAGCAGCCAATTCATGCTGCATGCTCGGAACTGGCAAAGGCTGGCAGCCTCTTCGATTGTATCATTTTGGATCCTCCACGACAGGGCGCTCCCGGCCTTGCCAGGGTGCTGAGCGCCCTCTGCAGGAAACGTCTGGTCTACATTTCCTGCGACCCGGTAACTCTCTGTCGTGATCTGGAAGACCTCTTACAATACGGATTTGTTATCAAGAAATTACAGCCCATCGATATGTTTCCGCAAACTCATCATATCGAAACCGTGGCCCTCCTGGAAACAGCCTGAAATCACACCATTTCAAGCGATCTGCTCCGCGCTCTGCCCCTGAAAACCATTGACAGAATCACGCTTTGGCAGTAAACGAGTGAATGAAATCATTCCTTTTTTCATCCATCACCATCGATAAACATACAGAAAAATCATGAGCAAAGAAAATACGCAAATCCTAAATCAACGTCGAGAAAAAGCAGATGCCCTGTCCGATCTTGGTGTTAACCTCTATAGCAACGGGTTCAAGCCGGACAACCGGATAAAGGAACTCATTCCAAAAGGGGAACATCTGGCTGCTGAGACCCTGGATGAAACCAACTATACCTATTCTATTGCCGGCCGCATTATGTCCATGCGCAAATTTGGCAAAGCGGCTTTTTTCCACCTTGTTGACAGTTCAGGACGTATTCAGGTCTACATCAAGAAAGATGCTCTTGGTGATGAAATTTTTTCCTCTTTCAAAAAATGGGATATTGGCGATATTGTCGGAATAGAAGGCAAACTTTTCAAGACCAAAACCGGGGAACTTTCTGTCCTGGCTGACAAACTGGTGATGATTTCCAAGTCCTTGCGTCCCCTACCTGAAAAGTTCCATGGTCTCACCGATGTGGAAACACGATACAGGCAACGCTACGTCGATCTGATTGTTACTCCTCAAAGTCGCGAAACATTCAAGAAACGTGTGGAGATCGTCCGCCTGATTCGTGAGTTTCTCTCCAATCGTGGCTTTATGGAAGTTGAAACTCCCATGATGCATTCTGTACCAGGTGGTGCTACTGCCAAACCGTTCAAGACCCATCACAATGCTCTTGACATGGAGCTTTTTCTCCGCATTGCCCCGGAACTCTATTTAAAACGACTTCTCGTTGGTGGCTTTGAACGCGTCTTTGAGATTAATAGAAATTTCAGAAATGAAGGACTTTCCACCCGGCATAACCCTGAATTCACCATGCTCGAATTTTATCAGGCCTATGCCACCTATCACGATCTGATGGAACTCACCGAAGAGATGATTTCCTGGCTTTGTGATGAAGTCAATGACACCATGGAAATTGAATATCAGGGAACCAGAGTCAACCTTGCCCCTCCCTGGAAACGTATGACCATGGATGAAGCCCTCACCGAAGTAGCTGGAATTGATGCAGCCGATCTTGCCGATGACGAAAAGGTGCTCAGTCTTGCCAGAGAAAAAGGCATCCAGCTCGAAGAACAGGCTGGACCGGGAAAAGCAAAAACCGAACTTTTTGAACTCCTTGTTGAAGAAAAACTTATTGATCCGACATTTATCACTGCCTATCCGACCGAAGTATCGCCACTCGCAAGAAGAAATGAAGAAAACCCCGACGTCACTGACCGCTTTGAGCTCTTTGTCACCGGCCGGGAACTGGCCAATGCCTTCAGCGAGTTGAATGATCCGATAGATCAGCGGCAGCGCTTTCAGAAACAGATCGATGAGAAAGGGAATGATGACGAAATCCATTCGGTTCTCGATGAAGACTTTGTCCGCGCCCTTGAGTATGGTATGCCATCGGCCGCTGGAGAAGGTATCGGCATTGACCGACTGGTGATGCTCCTCACTGATTCCCCATCAATTCGTGACGTTATCCTCTTCCCACATTTAAAACCAGAAGTTCCAAAAGAGCAAAAAAAGAAAAAGAAGAAAAAAAGTGTTTGAGTGGTTCATAAGCCTTCGCTACCTGCGGGCACAGCACAAACAAAAATTCATATCACTCATTTCATTTATCTCCGTTGCCGGCATTACCATGGGTGTTATGGCACTTATCGTGGTGCTGGCAGTATATTCCGGTTTCACAAATGGTCTGCGTGACCAGATCCTTGGGATTAACTCTCACCTCATTGTCCAGCGCCTCGGTGGAATAATCCCGGACTATACTCTGGTACGCGACAGGATTGTGACCATAAACGATGTCACCGGAGCCACCCCTTATCTCTACGCACAAACACTGCTGTCAGGTACACGAGGTGGAACCGGTGTGGTGCTTCGCGGAATCGACCCGGCTACTGCAAGAGGTGTGATCGCACTTCCTGAACAAATGGTTGAAGGAAGCATCGATGGTCTTATTCAGGATACAAATGCCAGACTCCCGGGAATAATACTGGGTATTGCCATGGCCGCTGACCTTCACGTGACTGTTGGTGGCAAAGTGCGTCTGATCTCTCCCGCCGGCCCTCTCACCCCCATGGGGATCATCCCTAAGATCAAAACCTGTCAGATAGTAGGTATCTTTGAATCTGGGATGTATGAATATGACTCAACAATTGCCTATATGCATATTCCGGCAGTTCAGGATTTCCTGGAAAGTGGTGATGTGGTCCACGGGATTGAAGTCACCGTAAAGGAAAAAGAGTTAAACCGGGCAGACCGTGTCGGAAAGCAGATTGTCGAACTTCTGGGAAGCACATTTGTGGCCAAAGACTGGATGTCCATGAACCGCAACCTCTTTGCCGCCTTTAAGCTTGAGAAAATCGGAATGTTTATCTGTGTTGCCCTTATCATACTTGTTGCAGCATTGAATATTGTTTCGGCACTCATCATGGTTGTTATGGAGAAAGACAAGGATATTGCCATACTTAAATCCATGGGAGCAACATCTGGGACCATAATGAAAATTTTCTTCTATCAGGGCCTTGTTATCGGAGTTCTTGGTACTTTTCTTGGTGTTCTTGGTGGACTTGGACTCTGTGAAATTTTGTCCCGCTACCAATTTATTGAACTTCCCTCCAATGTGTACCCCATGAACACCCTGCCCATTAAAGTTTTACCCATGGATGTTACAATCATCGCTGTTTCCGCACTCGTCATAACACTGTCCGCCACCATTTATCCCTCCTGGAAAGCGTCAAGGGTGAAGCCTGCCGAGGTACTTTCATAATGATTAATCAGGAGTCACTTTTTTCTGCAACAAACATTTGTAAAAGTTTCCACAGCGGAACTGAAAAGATTGAAATACTAAAAGACCTTGGGTTCAGCATCAATCAAGGTGAGATGATAGCCATAGTTGGGGCCTCGGGATCGGGAAAAACAACTCTGCTACAGATCCTAGGAACCCTTGACAGTCCCGATAGTGGTGAGATTTTATTCAACGGCAGAAACCTGACGACTATGAGTGATAATGCTCTTTCACGTTTCCGTAACAAATCCGTGGGATTTATTTTTCAATTTCACCATCTCCTTCCAGAATTCACAGCCCTTGAAAATGTTATGATGCCTGGACTTATTGCGGGAAAGTCAAAGCTTGAGATGAAAGGACCCGCAATGAAACTCCTGAAGCAGGTCGAACTCGACCATAGGACCGGACACAAAGTCAACGAACTTTCGGGCGGCGAACAACAACGCACTGCTCTTGCCCGGGCACTCATCATGAAACCTGCTTTACTTCTTGCGGATGAACCAACGGGAAATCTTGATGGGCGTTCAGGGAATATTGTCTTTGATCTTATCAAATCCCTGTGCAGAGATATGCAGCTCGCCACGATAATGGTTACACATAATAGAGAACTTGCTCAAAAAATGGACTCTACTTTTACTCTCGAAAACAAAATTCTTGCTCGACAGTCCACAGTCTCCAGTCACGATATAACCACTGAATAATTTAACCCCTCTTACCATTTATTTCGACAACGACATCACATGTCTCTGTTTCAGGGGGAAATTACTCACTTTTCTCCAAAAACCTCCGATGAGCCAGCATCATTTGTATCTGGCTGTACGAAAAATCATCTCCAAGCTGTGATTTTATAGCTTTCAGGGTATCATCTTCAGCTGCTGCTATCCCTGCTGCAATACGCTTCTGCAAATCAGGCGAAAGCAAAGTATCAACGGACAGTTTCCCAGTTTGAACAAAAAAACAGAGATGTTTCTCTATTGTACTGGGGGCAAGCCCCCGCTCCCCTGCAATATCCTTAACACTTTTTCCAGCAGTAAACATTTCCAGGCTGATATCTCTGGTAGATTCTTTTCGAGATTCCATCGTTTTTGGCTTATTTGCTTCAGGCTCTGGCAATGACACTGTCTCAATATTTTCTTTTTCTCGATAGGTACGAACAAGGGTTACAATGTCATCGCCGTAATTTTCGACGGTCTTTTTTCCAACACCTGGAATTGCCAGTAATTCTTTCAGACTCTGGGGCAGACAGACCACAATCTGAATTAACACCCGCTGATACAGAACCTGAAATCTGGCCACATCAAGTTCCGTCGCCTTTGCGGTACGCCAATCGCGGAGAATGTCAAAGAGTTCAGGATGTTCAATGTCAGATTCGGTGTAGGTTGCAGCCTGCTGCTTTTTCACCGTCAAGGGTTGGAAATCTATTTCTGCGACAGACACTGCCCGCAGATATCCCGATGGTGAAAAACCGTTTTCACAGGATTTCATTCCTGCAGATTTTACCACTATCTCTTTTCTGCAGTTATTAAGAACATTACTAATTTTTTTCCGCAGTTCTTTGTTATCCGTTTCAAAATGCAGGCTTTGCACGGAGCCATCAAATATGGCAGAAAACTTCTCCTGAAACCAGTAAGATGCCTTTTTAATCCGATCCAGAATGTGTTTGTCGGTCTCCGGCAGGTTATTGTCTTTGAAAATAGTCCAGAGCTGATTCCTGAAATTTTCACTCACTGAAAAAATGGATTCCCGAGCCTGCTGTTCAATAAGCGTCAAGTCACCTGTACCCGAAAGCTGGATCACTCTTGCATTGCGCTTCAGCAAGTGGACAAGATAGCCAAGATGTTTTGCCAGCAGGGTAAAATCAAAACATTCGTAGAGAAGTTTTTGCTGATAGCTGATTTTTGCCTCGTGAAGGATTCTCTCAGATGGCGGATTGCTGCGACACAGTTTGTCAAACTGCAATACCACACGATCCGTAGCCACCCCACTTGTACTGATAGGTGAACTGAGGACCAACCCTTCCAGCGTTTTACAGCGACTGAGCGCTACATACACCTGCCCATGGGCAAAGGCTCCCTGAGCATCAATAATTGCCCGCTCAAAGGTAAGCCCCTGACTCTTATGAATAGTGATGGCCCAGGCAAGTTTCAAGGGATACTGATCGAACCTTCCGACAACTTCCTCTTCTATCTCCTTATTCGCCTCATTTATTGTATATTTGATATTTTCCCAGCTGACCGGCTCCACTTCAACCTCTTCAGCATCTCCCGGACACAGCACAAATATTGTCTTCCCGATAATGGCAGTAATCTTTCCAATTTTTCCATTATAGTACTCTTTTTCAGGAGACGGGTCATTACGGACAAACATGACCTGGGCCCCTTTTTTCAGGGTCAGTTGTGGCAGTGTTGGGTAAATATGTTCAGGGAAATCTCCAGAGATAGCCGCAGTAAACGAATATTTCTTTCCACCAAGCTCCCGTAATCGTGTCTGGTTAATTGATTCCGCACTGGCATTATGGGTGGTAAGGGTAATATATCCCTGATCTTCCGAAGGGATAAAATCACTTATAAAGCGCTCATTCAAAGCATTAATAGTAGGCGGATCGAGTCTGTTTTCCCGCACACTATTCAGGATGCTGATAAAGTTTTCATCGGATTGTCTGTAGATATGTTTGAGCTCGATAGTGAGCAACTCCGTCTGCGACAGGGCCTTACTGGAAAAGAAATAGACCGATTCATAATATTTCTGCAGAAGATTCCACTCATGCTGTTTTGCGACGGGTGACAACTGATGCAGATCACCAATCATCAGCAGTTGCACCCCTCCAAATGGCTGTTCACTGTGACGATGACGGCGCAAGGCGGCATCCACTGCATCGAGCAAATCAGCCCGTACCATACTGATTTCATCGATCACCAGCAGATCTAGACTCTGTATGATCTTCTTTTTTTCCTTGGAAAAACGAAACTGACGCTGACTGTTTCGTTCGTATGAATCACTACCGGGGATATAGGGACCAAAGGGGAGCTGAAAAAATGAGTGCAGGGTTACTCCGCCGGCATTCATTGCCGCCACGCCGGTGGGAGCTGTAATGATCATCCGCTTGGGGGTCTGTTCCTGAAGGCCATGAAGAAAGGTAGTTTTACCGGTTCCCGCCTTTCCCGTCAGAAAAAGAGTACTGCCGGTATACTGAACGAAATCACTTGCCAGCTGCAGTTGGTGGTTGATGGGAGACATGGAAAGGCTGGTGATATAATTACTGCTACCCGATTTTGAGATAATTTCTCAGTACATCGGCAAACAATGGGGCCAGGGAATAGACTTCAAGCAGATCATCACTTACCCTTCCGGGATAGCTGTCGGAACCAATCACCTTGGTGATGGCGCTGTCTAGAAAACGCTTACGGGCATCGCCTGCCATCACAAGATGAGTGGCAAGCACTGCAATACCAGTTGCTCCCGCATCTCTACAACGTTCTGCCGTCTGGATAATGGAACCACCGGTACGAATCATATCATCACAGATAACCGCAGTCTTCCCCTTAACAACACTTGAAACCTGACTGACGATGGTCTTGTCGGTATCGTAACGATCCTTGTCGGCTGCAGTGTGCGAACATTTAAGGAGGCTGGCAAGTTTCGCCACCTGTTTTGAAAAGCCATAATCAGGAGAGACCAGAACAAACTCCCCAAGATCCATCTTCTTCAGATGTTCAACCACAAGCTCGCCGGTCCAGATATGTTTCGTTGAGACCTCACCTCCATGGGCATGCAGTACAGCCTCGGAGTGGAGATCAACAAAGGCGACGAAATCGGGACGAGCCCGGAATATCTGTCTAGCCCTGGTGACCCCCTTGGGAATCTCAAACGTACCGCGTTTAGCCCGTTCCATGGTGGAGTAACCAAGGTAGGGAATAACCACATTAACGCTTGCCGCATTGTAGTAACGTCCACCCTGAATAAGATCCATCAGCTCCTGATGCGATTCTTCAGTATGGGTGCTGGCAACAATAATCAGAGCTTTTCCGGCAATGTCCTTCGGAAAGGCATGATAATTTTCACCGTCGGCAAAAAGCCTGCGCTCCATGGCGGTGAACTCAAGACCAAGCTCGGCAGCAACTTTCTTCCCGACGTCGGTGGAGGCCAGATTGGCCACCACCACATACCCCGAACGGCTCTTCATCACAGGGCTGAAGCGATTGCATCACCCATGGCAGCCGTATTCACAGTCCGCGTCGGATCAATGGCAATATCAGCGGTATGAATACCCTTCTCCAGGGTGGCCTCAACAGCATTATCGATAGCATCCGCTGCCGCATCCAAACCAAAGCTGTAACGCAGCATCATGGAGGCGGAAAGAATTTCAGCAATGGGGTTGGCTAATCCTTTTCCTGCAATATCAGGGGCTGATCCGCCGGCAGGCTCGAAGAGACCGAATTTTTCTTTATTGAGGCTCGCTGATGCAAGTAATCCCATAGAACCGGTGAGCATGGCGGACTCATCGGAAATAATATCTCCGAACATGTTTCCACAAAGCATAACATCAAACTGGTGCGGGTCGCGGACAAGCTGCATGGTCGCATTATCGACATACATGTGGGCCAACTCAACATCAGGATACTCCTTTGCAACCTCGATAACCACTTGCCGCCAGAGAACCATAGTGGTGAGAACATTGGCCTTGTCGATGGATGTCACCTTCTTACTACGAAGTCGTGCCGCATCAAAGGCCATACGGGCGATGCGGTCAATCTCAGAGCGTTTATAGGCCATGGTGTCATAGGCACGTTCATCGGGGCCTTCTCCTTCACGTCCCTTCGGGGTTCCAAAATAGATACCAGAGGTGAGTTCCCGAACACAGAGGATATCAAACCCATCTTTAATAATATCAGCCCGCAGGGGGCAGGCGCTGGTAAGCGACTTAAAGACACGTGCCGGACGAAGGTTACAAAAAAGGTCAAAATGTTTGCGAAGAGGAAGGAGGGCTGCCCGCTCGGGTTGCTGCTCGGGAGGAAGACTCTCCCATTTGGGACCACCAACAGAACCAAAAAGAATGGCATCGCTATTCTCACACAAAGTGAGAGTTGAGGCTGGAAGCGCCTCACCGTGATTATCAATAGCTATTCCGCCAACATCGGCATAGTCATAGCTGAGAGTGAAATCAAATTTCTTCTGAGCCACATCGAGTACTTTAACGGCTTCCGCCATCACTTCCGGGCCAATGCCATCACCTGCAAGGACTGCTACTTTCTTCATTTTATCACCATATTCTGACACACAGGTTTTTATCCTGCCTTGTTTTCAATAGAAAAACTCCAATTTATAGTCGCCTATTTCTAGCAAATTCATTGCTATTTTACCAGTGTAAAAAAAATACATGACCATTTGACTATTCTCCCCATGTTTTGATAAACTATACTAAGTATTCTTCGAAACAGAGCAGATCCACCATTCTCTTTGATCGAGGACAATTCCGACAGACAAAGATTTCTTCTTTTGATCAAAAGGGACACCCCTCAACGTGGAGAATTAAGGTTGCGAATTTTACTCATCTTTTTCCTCCTGCTCTCTTCCCTCTCTCCAGCAATAGCCGATGAATCTTCACTAACATTTGGCATTTTCCCAAGACGAAATGCTCAGGTGACATATGAACTTTTCAGCCCCTTAACAGATTATCTCAGCTCGGAACTTGGACGGCCAGTCACCCTGGACATCAGCAATAATTTTGAGGTGTTCTGGCAGAAACTGACAGCGGGAAAGTTTGATCTTATTCACTGCAATCAGTACCACTATCTGGCTGCCAGGAAAAATTTCAATTTCGAGCTCATTGGCACCAATGCAGAGTTTGGAAAAACAACAATTGCCGGTTCTATTATTGTCCGAAAGGACTCGGGATTTAATTCATTAAAAGACCTCAAGGGAAAAACTATTCTCTTTGGCGGCGGTCCAAGTGCCATGCAGGGCTACATCGTCGCCACATACCTGTTACGTCAGGCAGGCCTTGCTTCAGGAGATTACAAAGAAAAATACGCCATTAATCCAACAAATGCCATCCTGGCCACATACTACCAACAGGTCGATGCCGCCGGTTCCGCTGATAACAATCTCCAAATGGACAGAGTCAAAAATCTTATTGATGTTTCACAGCTCAGGTTTCTTGCTCTTAGCCAACAATTGCCGCAACTCCCATGGGCTGTATCGAGATTTCTGTCTCCAGAACTCCGAATGCAGATTCACGAAATACTGATAACGATGGATCAAACCGATAAAGGCCGTGCCGCATTGCATGCCGCTTCGCTCGATAAAATCATTCCGGCTCACGATAGGGATTTCGATCCTTTTAGAGAAATCACCCGGACAATCCGAGGCGAACAATTTTGAAGGAGCACAACCAAGGCAACAAAAATGACCGTTTAGGTATTCGCCATTCCCTTGGAGCCCGATTTTCTCTCCACATCTTCCTTACCCTGATTATTGTTAATTTTTTCAGCGTGTTATACATATACAAAACAGAACAAAAGAACAACATTCATGATCTCCGAAATCAGGCTGAGGTTATAGGCAGCTTCATCGCCTCCTCTGTCCCCCAGCATATCCTGAACTATGACTTCATATCACTCGACACGACACTGCACGAAGCAATGCAGTTAAAAGGTCTCCACTACACAGCAATTATAGCAGAAAATGAAGTTTATATTGCAGCCAGAGTTTCCCCTTTATGGAGCAAGGACACGCAGGCGACTGAATCCCTTTTCCCAAGCTTTGAAAAACAACTCAGTACGATTCAACTCCTGCGACGAACAAGCCTGGACCATATTGACATTTCAACACCTATTATCTTTGGTGACGCTTATCTAGGGCGGGTTATTGTTGGATTATCCCTTGATATCAGTAAAAAAAAGACAGAAGATTTCCTGGCAATTCTTCTCATAGTCAACGCAATAGTCGCCTTTTTTGTTGCCGCTGGAGTATATCTGTTCTTCTGGAAAACCACATTACAGCCAATCTATCATTTGATAGATGGAGCAAAGCGGGTGGCCCATGGAAACTACAATGAACCTGTTGCCCTCGCCGGATCGGATGAAATCGGCCTGCTGACCAATTCATTTAACACCATGATGTCGGCACGAAAACTTGCAGAAGAGGACATACGAAAAAGTCGTAAGGACTGGGAACGACTTTTTAATGCAGTCGATGATGTGGTCACCATTCAGGATAGCAACATGCGCATTCTGCAGGCAAATGATGCAGCGGGCAGATTACTGGACAAAGACCCAAACGAGCTCATCGGGATGTACTGTTATAACATCTTCCGTGAAGAGGTGAATGGAATCTGTCATGGATGCCCCACAATTCAATGTCTGGAGGATCATCAACACCATCATGCAGACATTAAATACCCAGAACTGAAGAAAATTTTCCATGTCTCGGCTTTTCCGATTCATGACGAAGAGCTGGGATGGATTGGCATTGCCCATATTGCCCGTGACATAACAGATCAAAAAAAGCTTGAGGCCCAATACCGACAAGCCCAGAAAATGGAAGCCATTGGCACTCTTGCCGGTGGTATCGCCCACGACTTCAACAATATCCTCACTCCGATCTTTGGCTATGCACAACTCATCAAATTAGATGCCCCATCAGGTAGCCAACTGGAAAAAAACATCGATCGCGTTCTCCATTCCTCCGAGCTGGCCCAGAAACTGGTGAGACAGATCCTCACATTTAGCCGGGAGCGTCAACATGAAATGGACGCTGTACAGCTGCAACCAATCATAAAAGAATCCATGAAACTGTTGCGAGCCTCCATCCCGACAACCATCGAATTCAAAATAGCTCTGGATGAAAAGTGTGGCAATGTTCTGGTCGACCCCACCCAGATTCATCAAATCATAATGAATATCTGCACTAACGCCTATCATGCTATGGAGTCTACAGGGGGAACTCTTGGAGTTACCTTAAGGCAGGTATACCTTGATAAGATGACTGCCCCCCTCAAAGGAAATCTCTCACCGGGCGACTATGTAATGCTTCAAATAAGTGACACAGGGTGTGGCATGGACGAGGCGACCCGAGACAGAATTTTCGAACCATTCTTTACCACAAAAACAGAGGGCAAAGGGACTGGCATGGGGTTATCCGTGGTTCATGGAATTATCAAGGAATACGCGGGCGCCATCCTTGTCTATAGCGAACCTGACGAAGGAACCACTTTCACCATATATTTCCCGGTAATCGATCAAACTGCTCCTCCTGTAATCCAATCGCCCAAAAAAGATACCGCCAATACCCTCCCCGCTGGTAAAGAACACATTCTGGTAGTCGACGACGAAGAGCTTATTGTTGACCTGGAACGAGGGTTATTAGAGGGACTGGGATACCGGGTTACTTCCTTTACTAAAAGTGAACAGGCCCTGCAAGCACTCCAGGATACTCCCAAAGCCTTTGACCTGGTGATTACAGACATGACCATGCCCAAAATCACAGGAATACAACTTGCTGAAGAGTTGGTGGCTATCCGCCCAGACTTACCAGTTGTACTCTGCACGGGACATAGCCGCATCACAATAGAAGAAATTCAAAATTGTTCTGCGATAACAAGCTATCTACCCAAACCGATCGACCTGTTTCGGCTAACCGAAGTCATCCGCGAGGTTCTTGATAGAAAAAAACAGGGGGCTTCCACCCGGCTATCATTTGCCAAAAAGCACTCTACCACAGTGAAAAAATGATTAACGTTCTATTCAAAACAACCCTCTTCTGCTTCTTCACCCTTCTTTTCCTTACCAGTTCTGTGAGATACTCCAGTGCCGAAATCAAAGTAGGGGTACTCGCAAAACGGGGACCCAGCAGGGCGATGGCACAATGGGCACAGACAGGAAACTACTTGACGGACGTACTCGGCGAACAGGTTGTTATTATACCGATAAAATTCACATTAATCGAATCAATGGTCAAAACTGGTCGCATAGACTTTCTCTTTGCCAACTCAGCCTTTTTCGTTGAAATGGAGAAGAAATATCAGGCACGGGCCATAACAACCGTAATCAATTCCCTGGACAACAAGCCCCTGGATAAATTTGGTGGAGTTATTTTTACCAGAAAAGGGAGTGGTATCAAAAAACTTGAGGATATCCGGGGAAAACGATTCATGACGGTTAAATTTTCTTCCTTTGGAGGGGGACAGATGGCCTGGAGACTCCTGCTTAAAAACAACATTGATCCCCAGAAGGAAACCGCAGCCTTCCTGGAAGCCGGAACCCATGATCTTGTTGTACGAGCTGTAGAGAGTGGAAGAGTTGATGTTGGAACAGTGCGAACTGACACTCTGGAACGGATGCAGAGTGAAGGTAAAATTCAGATAAATGAATTCCATATCATTCATCCAATAGCAGATGATTTCCCTTTTGTACGCAGCACTCGGCTTTACCCTGAATGGCCTATGGCGGCAATGGCACACACAACCACGGAACTCTCGGACAGAGTTGCGGCGGCCCTGCAGAAAATTCAGCCGGATTCGCCAGCGGCACGAGCTGCCAGTATCATGGGCTGGACAGCTCCATCGGACTACAGCAGCGTACGGGACTGCCTAGAAACAATCAAATACAGTATTTTTGTTCCCTGAATCCAGATATTCCACGTATCAAGTTCTGTCTTGAGAGTTCCCTTCAGTCGCAACGGGGACAAAAACCAGAAGATTTCGGCTTGCTTCGGAGTAGGGAAGAATATATTCAACCTGGGAATACAGTAAAAATCTGACGGGAAAGGCTGTCTCCTTCCAGACAGCCAGCTCTTCCTGCCATTTTGGCCCTTTCATGCAGATAACCTTCACTCCGGGTTGGATAAAGCGGCTACTCATATCCAGAAACATCTTTACTTCGGTTACAGCGCGACTGGTAATATACGTGTAGCCACCATCCGATGGTAATACGGATTCATTTTCAACCCGACAATTCAGAATAGAAAGCTCTGTTAGTTGCAGAGTTCTTGCTATATGAGAAAGGAAGGCAACTCGTTTTTGACGAGGCTCAACAAGGGTAAGCTGCAAATCGGGCCTGGCAGCCTTACAGACAAGTCCTGGAAAACCAGCCCCGGTACCAATATCAAGCAAATGCGCACTGTCCCCTTCAAGCAGAGGCAGAAGAGTGAGGGAATCGAGGAAATGTTTTTCAAGAATTTCCCTGTCCGTTGCCTTTTTGGCAATAAGATTAATTTTTCTACTCCAGTGCTTCAACTCTTTGAAATAGACAAAGAGCCTGCTCAAAGCATCCGCGTCAAGCTCCGGGAGACCAATGGCATAACATCCTTCACGCAAACCTTCGCTGAAATCAAAATCCTCTTTCACCATTTATCTGTCTTTGAGACGCTCGGTGACAGAGGCCGCATGAGCAGTCAAACCTTCCAGGTTGGCAAGGAGTCGAATATGATCTCCGTCTTCCCTAAGGGCCTCCTCCGAATAGCTGATAATGGAGCTCTTCTTGAGAAAGGTCTCGACACCGAGTGCTGAAGAAAATTTCGCCGTTCCCATGGTAGGCAGTACATGATTAGGGCCGGCAATATAATCTCCTGCTGCCTCGGGGGTGTGGTGCCCTAAAAAGATTGCCCCTGCGTGACGAATCCGTGGCAGAATCTTCCAGGGATCATCAACCATCAGCTCCAGGTGCTCAATGGCGATATCATTGGCAATGGCGATAGCCTCTTCCAGGTCTTCTGCAATAAGAATCACGCCGCGATCTGTAATTGATCTGGTGGCAATTTCTGCACGGCTGAGTCCTCCAAGCTGACGATCAAGCTCAGTAAGAACTTCCACTGCCAGTTGCTCTTCAGTGGTGACTACTATGGCAAGAGCCATGGGGTCATGCTCCGCCTGAGCCAGCATGTCGGCTGCAATATGGGCAGCTTTGGCACTTGCATCAGCCACAATCAGAACTTCAGATGGCCCGGCAATCATATCAATACGCAGCATCCCTGAAACCTGAGATTTGGCCTCAGTCACAAACTGGTTGCCTGGTCCGACAATAACATCAACCGCAGGGATCGTCTGGGTACCATGAGCTAGAGCTGCAATGCCCCATGCCGATCCTGCCTTGAATATATCTACAATGCCTATCTCCTGTGCCGCCACCAGCAGGTGAGGACTTATTTTACCCTCTTTATTTGGTGGGGTAAGCATTATCCGCTGGTTTACTCCGGCAATTCCAGCAGGGATACCATTCATAAGAACGGAAGAGACTAGAGGTGTCGAGCCCCCCTGACCACCGGGAACATAGAGTCCTGCAGCATCAACAGGGCGCACCATACGTCCGACAATGGTTCCGTTTTCACGGGTCTGCATCCAGGAATCTTCCATTTCCCTTTCATGAAAAATCTGAATTCGTTCAATGGCTTTCGTCAGAGTTGCAAGAAACGCATCGTCAACAAGATCGTAGGCCTCCTTCAGTTCTGCAGTTGAGACCTGTAATTTCTCCAACGTGAGATCCGGGGCATCAAATTTCCGTGTATATTCGAGAACCGCCTCGTCACCTCGGCTCTTCACCTGTGAAATGATGTCGGCAACAAGATCACGGCAGCTGTTATCTGCCGGCTGAAACCTGGACAGGAGAGACTGAAGACACTTCTCACCCTCGGGACTTTTGGTTGTTAATGGTTTTATCAACATAATAGTTTCGTATACTTTTTATTTTTTTCCCCAATGGATTCCAATGGTCCCCATCATAAACTTCTTATAATCCACACCTCTAAACCCAGCCGTCCTGAAAATATCGGCAAGCTCCTCTGCCTTATGAAAACCCATTGTCGATCCGGTGAGATAACTGTAAGCAGCCTCATCACTGGCAATAAAACGTCCAAGTAAGGGAATACCGAAACGAAAATAAAAGCGAATAAAAGGGTAGAGAATATTTTTCTCAGGTGGAGTGGTATCAAGGCAGACGACCCTTCCACCAGGTTTCAATACCCGGTATATTTCTTTTAACACAACAAGGCTGTCATCCACGTTTCTCAACAGATATCCAAAGGTCACAGATTCAAAGCTATTATCCCCATAGGGGAGATTGTTTGCATCACTGGCCTGCCAGTCAATGGCCTGACCGGAAAATCTTTTTTTGGCCTCACGCAACATATTGAGTGAAAAATCGGCACCAACATACTGCCCGCCAGGGTATTGTCTTTCCATAAGAGCCACAATATCCCCGGTTCCGGTGGCAAGATCAAGGGCCATTCCCGATCCGGGATCACCTGCTTTTTTCACCACAAAACGACGCCATCGCTGATCCTGCCCCATGGTCATAACCCGATTCATCAGATCATAATTTGGTGCAATATCATCAAACATCTTCTGTACACCAGGACCTTTACCCACGTCGTCTTCCTGTTATCATTAGTGATAGTTGTATTAGCATGGCGCAAACCCGGGCGTTCTCGGGAAAGGAATAGCCTCACGGATATTACTCATCCCGGTTACAAACTGAACAAGCCTCTCAAATCCAAGCCCAAATCCTGCATGAGGTACCGTACCATAACGCCTGAGATCAAGATACCAGTCATATTCCTTTATGTCGATACCAGCCTCGACCATTCGTCGGGTGAGAACATCAAGCCGTTCTTCGCGCTGGGATCCACCGACAAGTTCACCGATTCCAGGGACCAGAATGTCCATAGCAGCCACGGTTTTTCCATCATCACTAAGCCGCATATAAAATGGCTTGATACCTGCCGGATAGTCGGTCACAATAACCGGACACTTATACACTTTTTCAGTAAGATAGCGCTCATGTTCCGACTGCAGATCAATGCCCCATTGCACTGGAAAATCGAAAATGTCTTTCAAGCTGCTGAGTTTTTCAACAGCCGCGCTGTAAGTGATATGGACAAAATCCTTCTCCACCACATCCTGTAACTTCTGCAGCAGTCCCTTTTCAATAAATGAATTGAACAGGGCCAGATCCTCGGAACAGTTTTCCAATACGTCTCGCAACACATATTTGAGCAGATCCGTTGCCAGTTTCATATTACAGGCAAGATCACAGAAAGCCATCTCCGGCTCCAGCATCCAGAATTCCGCGAGGTGGCGACTGGTATTGGAATTTTCTGCTCTGAAAGTGGGCCCAAATGTATACACCTGGCCAAGAGCCAGAGCATACACCTCAGCCTGCAGCTGACCACTCACGGTGAGTCCTGCCTGAGAACCAAAAAATGGCTTATTATTCTTGTCTTTTTCACCCGTGGCATGAACCTGAAACATCTCACCCGCACCTTCACAATCACTTGTGGTGATCACAGGTGTGTGAACCTGAACAAACTCCCGTTCCTGAAAAAAGGTATTTATGGCAAAGGAGAGTCGGGAACGTACCCGGGTCACCGCACCAAGGGCGTTGGTTCGAGGCCTCAGGTGACTGATGGTTCTTAAGAATTCCAGTGAATGGCGCTTCTTCTGCAAAGGATAGGTATCCGGATCCGCCCAGCCCAGCACCTCAACGGACTCGGCATTCAGCTCCACATCCTGCCCCTTCGCTGGAGATTTCTGCAACAGCCCCGTTACAATAACGCTACAACCGGCACTGAGCCTAATTATCTCCCGATCATAATTCTCAAGTGTTTTATCTGCTATGACCTGGATGTTTGCCAGACTTGAGCCATCATTCACTTCAAGAAAGGAAAAGGAACCGGTATCACGCCGGGTCCGTATCCACCCCCGTACTGTTACCAGCTCATCGGTTATTCCTGCTCTAAGGATTGTTTTAATTCGTCTATCCATTCTTTTGATTTCCAATATAATGAAACAGCGCAAGTTCCCCAGATCCTGAGAGCTCATCTGGGGCAGTATTACTTATCTCGGCAAGATGGGCACCCACAACCGAGCACTTCACAGTAAGAAGAAAAAATATTTCGGCTTCTGCCTCGGAAAGGGTTTCAAAATTCCCCTGCCCCTTCGATATAATCAGATCAGCAGCTTTAAAGGCCTGCAGCAGTTCTGGGGAACAGCTTTCCAGGGGGGTTCCGGGACAACTCGTCCCGTTTTCAACAACACGGGCAATTTTGTCCATCCCGCAGGATTTCGCATCAGCAAGCAGGGCATCATTTATAATAGGGCCGCTCTTCACAACCACGGTCACATCAAGTCCCATGGCAGCAAGCTCACTGACCACCAGAGAATCATACACGATTTCACCAGAGTTATCAGCCAGATAAAGCACCCTAGAACCCCTTGCCAGCCCCCGTGCCCTGTTGAGGAATTGCTCACAATGATCGATGGCAAAGGGTGCTTTCAGGCAACGTGCCATGACCGCATCCACATCAAAACTGTGCATGGCACCATAATCGATAATATTACCACCGATTGCAAACCGCAAAGCGGTGGCCAGTGGGTCCGTGGCTGCACCAATCTGTCTTTCACACTCGGGTAAAAGAGCAAGTGCCTGCCGGTTAGATTGCTTTTTTATCTCAAGATAGGGATCGGCACAACCGGTTATTTCCGCAATGGTTCTGTACACGGGAATCGAATTTTCAGGAGGAGTCTGCTCCATATCCATCTGTGAAATAAGCTTGGCCACCTGCCGCAGGGCAGTTAACTGCAAAACCGTATCACTGGTGGAAACCCGCGCAACCTGTAAGGTTTGGCGCAGATAGCAGGCCATGCATTCAAAGGCAGTCTTCACAGCATATATCCTTCGCGTACATTTTTCATAGATGCAAACAGTGAGGCTTTGGCTCCCGGAATTCGAGCGTAGATACTCTCCAGCATATTCTGTATCTCCTCCCGCCTGGTATCTCCAGCAAGAGGACAAAAATTGCCGACGGCACACAGGCCAACATCCTCTGCTATCTTTACAACCTCCTGTTTTTCGATGTAGGCAAGAGGGCGGATCACAGCAAGCCTTCCCTCAAACAGATCCTGCCTGGGGACCATGGTGGAGATATTGCCACTATAAAACATATTCAAAAAAAGGGTTTCAAGTAAATCATCCCTATGATGACCGAAGGCAATCTTATTACATTTGAAACGACTGGCAAGATCAAAAAGCTGTTTACGTCGTAATTTCGAACAACTGAAACAGCTTCGCAACTCTCCAGCCAAAGGCAAGCTCTTTTCGACATGCAGCTCCAACCCTATCAATCGCATCTGTTGTGCAAGAGATAGCAGCGGACTTGGTTCTGCCATTTCTGGAGACCAGATATCCATATCAATATGTACGGCATGAAGTTCATAGCTGACGGGGGCCTTTTTCTGCCAGTATTGCAACAGCCACAATAATACCAGGCTGTCTATGCCACCGGAAACTGCAACCAGGACATGATCGCCATCATCCAACATGGAATAATCACACATGGCCTGACCAATCCGCTTATTTGTTTGTGCCGATAACATGTCTAGTAAAGGTACCTGTTAAAATCATACATGATCACCACCAATCCTCAGCCTAGCCGCCTGATGAGGAGTTTTTTCGTGTTGATTATATGGGCATCTGCGGCCTGGACGGCCGCAGCAGAGCCCCCAGGGATGGGCTTATGGCGTCCCATATAATCGACACGGAACAACTTCGGGTTACAAAGCTGAGTTTGGATGGTAATCAGGAAATTATATCATCCCGTAGGTATTTTCATGTACCAACAAACTCTTATCTGTTTCAGCATACAAAAGGAGAAACAAAAATGGCTGCAAAATCCAAGTAGTGGGATTTTGCAGCCAGTTTGGGTAAACAGGGAATGCGCTTACTTACCTACTCGCCAACAGCCTTCTGAAAATAGGGAAAATCTTCCAGACGACTCTTTAAGCCATCACGACTCAACTCTTGAACAGAGAGCCACCTGAAGCCACGTTTCTGAGCCTTATTAAAGGAAAAAATATCCTCAGACAAAGCCTTCTGGCTCTCATCAAAAGAAGCCACCCAGAGAACAGTTCCACTTTCAACAGCAATCAATTCCATGGAAAATGCTGCTGCAGCAGAAATTTCAGCAGACATCGTATTTCCCACACGCTCACGGTACTTACTGAGAGTGGTCTCAAGTACGGCACCACACCCGGTAGCCTGCCCTATATCACGCACCTGCTGCAGCACGCCTCCCCAGGGGTTGCCAAGAATCGCATCAAGCTGGTTCTCGGTAAGCAACCTGAACTCAGGACGCCCACCAAGCTCATCTGCCATAACTGAGTCAAGAAACGTGGAACCATCACGAATAGCCTCTATGGCTGCAGCAGTATGCATATCACCATAGGCAACTGGTATCGCGGTGGGTAGCACTGCGACGCAGCTGATCTCGGGCAAAGGACCAAGTTGTTTGGTTTCTTCATCGTAAAAAGAAGAACAGGCAGACAAGACAAAGGATACAAAACATACCAACAAGAACAGTTTTCTCACAGTATTCCCCATTATTAAACTCAAATAGTATAAAAAAAACAGATCAGACAGGACAACTCACCTTCTATCGCCTATCCTTCTGCTCCTGACCTTCTTCTTTTAGAGTACACCCTTGGAGGACAAACTTCCAGTGAGAGTATCCAGTTTTATGGTAGCCTGAGACATTGCTCGGGCAAGCGCCTTAAAAACAGCTTCTATTATATGATGACTGTTAGTGCCATGAATAAGATCAATGTGAAGGGTGACGCCAGCGTGCTGGGCAAATGCTCTCATAAACTCCTGAGCGAGGGCGGTATCGAAGGTTCCCAATTTTTGATCAGGAACGGGTGCATTGTAGTGAATGTAAGGACGGTTAGAAATATCCACAACAACCCGGACAAGTGTCTCATCCATAGGCAGATACGAACAGCCATAACGTGCGATACCACTTTTGTCTCCCAGAGCTTCAGAAAATGCCTGCCCTAAACAGATTCCGAGGTCTTCAACAGTATGATGGTCGTCAACATCGGTGTCCCCACTGGCATTGACAGTTAAATCAAAAAAGCCATGGACTCCTAGCAGAGTCAGCATATGATTGAGAAAAGGGACACCGCACTCGATTTCAGTTGTACCACTACCGTCAATGACAAGGCTCAGATCAATGTCAGTCTCTCTGGTCTTACGCTGAATTGATCCCTGTCTCTTTTTTTCCCCACCCATAGATGTCTCTCCTGAAAATAAAAAATAAATAATTATTTGAATTAAGATAATATTATAGCACACCTTCTACCTTGAAGACCATCTCTTTTTTTCATTATTCTCAGAACCTTTTTTACACCTTTTGACAAATACAATTCATTTTTCTATTGACAATGTGTAGTAATCAAGAGTAATTTGTGTCCCGTTTTGTCATATACATGAGCGGGAATAACTCAGTGGTAGAGTGTAACCTTGCCAAGGTTGAAGTCGCGAGTTCGAATCTCGTTTCCCGCTCCACTTATACAGTTCAAAAGGTTCGGCAATGGTCGAACCTTTTTTTATTATTCGTACCATCCCTAGAGGAAACTAGAAGAACATGAAAACCTATCTTACTCCGGTCAACGAGATCGAAAGAAAATGGCACCATGTAAATGCCGAAGGTAAAATCCTTGGCCGTCTGGCAACAGAAATCGCAGACCGACTGCGTGGCAAACATAAGCCTACCTTCTCCACCTTCATTGACAATGGGGATTTCGTAGTCGTTACCAATGCCGACAAGATACGTCTTACCGGTAGAAAATGGGACCAGAAAAAATATTATCATCACACCGGATATATTGGCAGCATGAAAGAGATCACCGCCAAGGAACTGGTAGTGAAGCATCCAACCGATCTGCTTATGAAAGCGGTAAAGGGAATGCTTCCCAAAAACAAACTTGGCCGCCAGCAACTGAAAAAGCTTAAATTATATACTGGTTCTGACCATCCTCACGCAGCACAGATGCCTGCCGATTTAGATATATAAAAAAGAATTCAGAATTTACGGAGATATTCAATCATGGCTCAAGATCGTTTTTACGCCACCGGCAAAAGAAAAAGTGCTATTGCAAAAGTATGGCTCACCCCTGGTACCGGAAAAATTTTAGTCAACAAAATGGCCCCCGAGGATTATTTTGGCGGGATATTTAAAATTCACAAAATTGACAAACCCTTCAAAGTTACTGATACTTTTGAGAGCTACGATGTTATGGCAACTCTTCTTGGCGGCGGAAAATCTGCCCAGGTAGACGCTCTGACTCATGGAATTTCCCGTGCACTTCTTGAAGTTAATTCTGAAAACAGAAGCACACTGAAGAAATCAGGCCTTCTTACCCGTGATCCTCGCATGAAAGAGCGTAAGAAATACGGTCAGAAAGGCGCTCGCGCCAAGTTTCAGTTCTCAAAACGTTAATTCGTTTTACTCTTTTCTGGTTTTTTCCTGTTACTTCGGGAAACAAAGCAGAAAGCATTTCGAGCCGTTTTTTTTGGAGGGAATAACAGATATCTGTTATTCCCTTTTTTTATTCATTTTTGTATTAGGAAAACCCCATGCTACGTGTTGCCATTATTGGAGCCTCCGGTTACACCGGAGTTGAACTTGCCCGCATTCTCTGCAACCATCCTGAATTCGAGCTAACTGCAGCGACGTCCCGACAATATGCAGGAAAGCCACTCTCTGAAGTGTTCCCCAATCTTCTTGGCAAAACTGATCTTATATGTGAAAACCTTTCCATAGATGAACTCTGCTCGCGTGCTGATCTTTTTTTTGCAGCAGTCCCTCACAAAACAGCCATGGACCTGGTTCCTCAACTCCTGGAGCAGGGAAAAAAGGTTGTCGACCTTTCCGCCGACTTTCGTTTGCGTAACGTAGCCACCTATGAAACATGGTACCAGGAGCACTCTTCTCCTGAATTTATTACAGAGGCCGCCTACGGCCTACCAGAACTTTACCGCGAGCAGATACAAAAAGCACGCCTGGTTGCAAACCCCGGATGCTACCCGACCTCCATTATTCTTGGTCTTGCCCCACTCCTGCAAAATGGCCTTATTGATACTTCATCCATCATTGCTGACTCCAAATCAGGAACAACAGGCGCTGGCCGTGCCGTCAGCCTAGGGACACTGTTTTGTGAAGTACATGATGGGTTTAAGGCATATAAGGTTGGTGGAACCCACCGGCATCTTCCGGAAATCGAGCAGGAGTTGAGCGCGCTGAGCAAAGGTGATATCACGATCTCTTTCACGCCACACCTCCTCCCCATCGCACGAGGAATATTAAGCACCGTCTACGCCGATCTCACGTCTGATATATCTGAAAATGATATTCGAAAACTGTATAGAACCATGTACGAAAATGAACCCTTTGTTCGTATTGTACCAGAGGGAACCTTCCCGGCAACACAACACGTACGGGGATCAAACTTTTGCGACATAGGATTTACAATCGATGAACGAACCAATAGGATAATTGTCATTTCCGCCATCGATAATATTGTAAAAGGTGCAGCAGGACAGGCAGTACATAATATGAATCTGATGTGCGGAATCGATGAAACCACCGGACTTCAAGGAGCGCCCTTCTTTCCGTAATCATTAAACATCATGCGCAATCTAAAAGTCACCATTGCCTTTGATGGCACTGATTTCAGTGGCTGGCAGAAGCAGTTAAATGCCCCCACGATTCAGGGAGAGCTTGAACGTGTTTTGGGAAGAATCACCAATGCTCCAGTAATTCTCCATGGAGCTGGCAGAACCGACGCGGGTGTTCACGCACTTGGAATGGTTGCCAGCTTTGAAACTCATTCTCAAATTTCTCTGGCTGCTCTCTTGAGAGGTGCTAATGCTATACTTCCTCTCTCTATTCGTATCATTAAAGCAGAAAGCGCTGTCCCCGATTTTCACGCCCGCTTTTCCGCGCTTTCCAAGACCTACCTGTATAGTATTGAAACCGGGCCAATCCAATCACCCATTACCCGTCTCTATGCAGTTCATATCCAACAGGACCTGGCAATAAACGCTATGCAGCAATGCTTACAAATACTCACAGGAACTCATGACTTTGCCAGCTTTGAAGCCTCCGGATCCAGAGACAAGACCTTAACCACAGGGCGTGGTAGCGTCCGTACTCTAAAGGAAGCCACGTTGAAGGAAATCAACAGCACTGAAATACAATTCGTGTTTACCGGAGATGGCTTTCTGCGTCATATGGTACGAAACATTGTGGGGACGCTGCTTGAAGTTGGGAAAGGAAGAAAAACTGTTGAAGAGTTCAAAATTATTCTTGAGGCCAAAGACCGCTCAGCAGCAGCTGCAACAGCTCCCGCACATGGCCTTTTCTTAAAAAAAGTGCATTATAGGTAATACAGGGTCGGGTTAAGAGTGTTTCAGGAGTAGCATATTCGCTCGATCCCCTCTGACCGCTATAGTTCTTTTCTATGCGGTTAGAGGAAACCGTGAGTGAAGATGTTGTACCTGTGGGAGCGCTCACTTCATCGCAGCAGCTACCGAAGCACAAACATAATCGATATTAGAGGTCGTGAGTCCGGCGAGATTAATCCTTCCCCCACCAACAACATAAATATTATTATTCTTTCGCAAACTACTCACAACATCATCGGACCAACCACTGAAAGAAAACATTCCGCGCTGCCTCTCAATAAAGGAGAAGTCTCCATCAACTCCCTGAGCAGCAAGACCGGCAACCAGCGATTTTCGCATAGTGACTATTCGATTACGCATCCCGGCAAGTTCTTCCAGCCACATCGTACGAAGCTCGGGAGTATCCAGTATTATGGTTGCAACCAAACCTCCGTGGGCAGGAGGATTAGAATAGTTGGTGCGAACTACTGTTTTTATATGGCTGAGCGCCACACTTGCCTCTGCAGCCGAAGGCGTTACCACGGTGATGGCACCCGTCCGTTCATTATATAATCCAAAATTCTTGGAAAACGAGCTGGCGACAAGAAAATCAATTCCAGCGGCGGCAAATTGCTCAACGGCAAAACGATCTTCATCAACTCCGTCGCCAAATCCCTGATAGGCAAAATCAAGAAAAGGGACCCATCCTTTTTGGCTCGCCAAAACAGCAAGCTGTTTCCATTGATCCTCATTCAAATCAACGCCACTGGGATTATGACAGCATGCATGAAGAACAACCACATCGGCAGCAGGAACGGTTTCAAGATCGTTCATCATTCTAGCAAAATCAAGTCCCTTAGTTTCACCATCATAATAGCTATAACGGGCAATTTCAAAACCTGCAGCCCCAAAAATACCATTATGATTAGCCCAGGTAGGAGAACTAACCCACACCTTGGCATCGGGGGTGAACTTGTGAAGAAGATCTGCTCCAACACGCAGAGCACCTGTTCCACCGGGTGCATGAACAGTTGCAGCTCGACCTGCGGAGATTACTTCACTGTCAGCACCAAAGATCAAACGCTGTACAGCAGCCGAATAAGCAGGGTCTCCTGAAATGGGAAGGTAGCTTTTACTGCTCTGCGTTTCAAGCAATACTTTTTCAGCCGCTTTGACACAGTGCAACACAGGAGTGTTTCCGGCTTCGTCTTTATATACTCCCACACCAAGATTTACTTTTTGCGGATTCTGATCTTTTTTAAACTCTTCGGTAAGTCCCAATATCGAATCGGGAGGTGCGGGATGTATGGATTTCCACATGACTGTCTTCCTCATATAGATGGATAAGTAAATGAATAATGAAAATATCTTTTGCTGATTTCTTTGATAACGCGTCCTATTGATTGTGCAAGCTATATTTTCATCTGCACAGCAACTCCTAAGAAAAACAGGGAACCAGTGCTATCGATAGGGGAACCTCTTGAAAACAGTCAGGACGCCGCTTGACTCATTTTTTCTGCACAGACTGTTTGGCTAGCAGTGACTGCAGTTTCCATGGTGAAGAAAGACATGCCCGCGACTTGGAGCAGGTTGACATAATATCACAAAAGTTGAGAAATTCGGCAAGACTGTCATTCATTTGCAAATTCTTCCGGGAGATCACATGCAACTTACGCCTCATATCAACACCATCAAATTGCAGGGTTTTTAACCAGCCATGCTCAACTTCACGACATACCGTAAGCGACGACAGGCAGGCCAGCCCCACCCCCGATTCCACAGCTTTCTTGATGGCCTCGGGGTGGCCCATCTCCAAGATCACATTAATTCGATCGAGATATTTTTTCATCTTTTCTCTAAAGATAGCTACTGTACCAGATCCCTCTTCACGCATAATCCACCGAGTATTGGTAAAGTCACTATTCACATCAAAAAGACTTTTATGTGCAAGTGGATCTGTGGGACCTGCAACAACCACAAGCTCATCCTCAAACCAGAGACGCTTAACAGTGTCAGGATTATTCACCTGCCCTTCCACAAAACCTACCTCTACCTTACCATCAAGAACCAGACTTTCGGCATATCGGGTATGATGAACAAGCATGTTTATATGCACCTGAGGATGCATCCGCTTAAAGGCACCGATCAAATAGGGAAGGATATAATCGCCAATGGTAGTTGAAGCCACCACATTGATCCTTCCGCTTAGGGTGTCGTTCTTTTCCGACATTATATTTTCAACGTTACCGACCTGGCACAGAATCTCCTTGGAGAGCGGCAGAAGGTAACGACCACGCTCATTCAGCAGGAGACTTCGACCATGGCGATCAAAAAGAGACCCACCCAGTTGATTCTCGAGCTCAGCAAGTGCCATACTTACTGCAGATTGAGTCACGAAAAGCTTTTTACTGGCCTTTGTTACCTGAGCGGTCTCGGCTACAGCAATAAATATTTCCAATTGTCTCAATGTGATAGACATTACAAGAACCTTTGTTCAAATTTTTTTATAATTCATATCGTTTTTTTTAATTAGGGATTTCTCACCATATCATTTATATACTTTTTCTCAATACTTTTCCTGTGACCTCTTAACAATATACGGAAAAACTAAACGAGCAGTGAATGAATAATCACTCAGTGGTCAAAATGAATGATCATTCACTTTTCAGTTGACAAGAAGCACTGATTTCATTAGTTAGCGTGTGTATATATCAGAAAGTCATCCGACTCATTCAACTTAAGGAGCCACTCGATGGAGCTTCAATTTTCTGATTTTCTCTACCGTGACAATATCTTATGGATCACGGCCTTCGCTCTGGGAGGCATGGCGTTCGCATTAGGCCCCATTGTCATTGTGTATCTCTTGATGCCTCGTGGTACTCGGCAATTCAATCGTAAGAACAGCCAGGCCATTGAGTGTGGAATGGAGCCAATTGGTGATTCATGGATTCGATACAGTTCCGTGTTTTTCCTTTACGCATTAATTTTTCTCGCATTTGATGTGGATGTTCTGTTTCTCTTTCCTGTAGCCCTGGCTTACAACAGTAAGGAACTGCTGGATATGGGAATTGTCTACCGGGATTTCGTTGAAGTTATTATTTTTGTTGGAATCTTATCACTCGCAATCGTATACGCATGGATTAAGGGAGTCTTCAAGTGGGAACGCAGAACGTACCTTCGCCGTTAGAACCGATACCCTCGTCAGTTGTTCAGTTTGCCGCTGCCGACAAACTTATTAATATTGGGCGGGTAAACTCATTCTGGCCCCTCACCTTCGGTATTGCCTGCTGTGCTATTGAAATGATGGCCACAGGTTGTGCCAGATTTGACATGTCACGCTTTGGGGCTGAAGTATTTCGCCCATCTCCAAGGCAGTCTGATGTAATGATCGTTGCAGGCACTATTACCAAAAAGATGATGCCTGGCATTAAGGTCCTATACGACCAGATGCCTGAGCCAAAATGGGTAATCGCACTGGGTAACTGCGCGATTTCAGGTGGACCTTTCGTCTTTGACGGCCAGTACTCAATCGTACTTGGAGCTGATACTTTTCTTCCAGTTGATATTTACATTCCAGGTTGCCCACCACGACCTGAAGCTCTGCTTGAAGGAATCTTGCAATTGGAAAACAAGGTTTCAGGATGGAATCGCTGGAAAGATCCTGAGAAAGTTGAGAAGGCTTGATGGGGAATAAGATAATGATAAAAGACACAGTAAAGCAGGCATTGCGTGACCTTTTCCCAGAGCCGGATCCGGTTGTTGAAGCACCCGCTGTCGAAGCAGCCGAAGGCGAAGAAGAAAAGAAACCGGCCAAGAAGAAAGAAGGCCCTCGAGTAAATGGTGTTATCGAACGTAACCATGCAGAACATGGCTATGATATTGATGTGCAGTGTAATCCGGGTGAACTGCTTGCCGTTGTAATGATTCTTGACAAGGCGGGCTTCTTTCTTGAGAGTATCACTGGAGTAGATTGGATCAAGGAAAATCAGCTGGAATCTGTGTATGATTTTTCACGCTATGACTTTGATACCTGTCGTGTGGTAATACGCACCCGCACTTCGCGTTCCGAACCCAAAATTCCTACTATCTCTAAGATTTACCCTGGGGCTGGCTGGCATGAACGTGAAACCCATGATTTTTTTGGCATCAAATTTGACGGGCATCCACATCTCGTACCTCTGCTGCTTCCTGAAGACGCAGATTTCCATCCCCTCTTAAAGGATTTCAAACCATGAGTGGACCAATTCATATCCGACCAGACGAAACCTTTACCCTGAACGTCGGGCCGCAGCATCCTGCCACCCATGGCGTTCTTCGAGTAAAGATGGAAATGGATGGTGAATATATTGTCAAGGCTGAAACTGTTCTTGGCTATATTCATCGTATGCATGAACTTATGGGTGAAAACAGAACCTATCCTCAGGTTCTGCCAAACCTCAGTCGACTTGATTACCTTGGTGCTCTTGGCTACACCCACGGTCATGTGCTCGCCGTTGAACGTGCAGCTGGCATTGAGGTTCCGGAGCGGGCTGAATATATCAGGGCAATCACTGTAGAGCTAAACAGAATTGCATCTCACCTCTTCTGGTTCGGTGCCTTTGTCATGGATCTTGGAGGTTTTACTCCACTGATGTACGCCATCGAAGATCGTGAATATATCCTTGATATGCTTGAAGCCGTTACCGGTTCCCGTCTCACGTACTGTTACTATCGCTTTGGTGGACTCTACAATGATGTGGATGACGATTTTATTGCAGCTGCGAAGGCGTTTATTCCACGCATGCGTAAATCACTGAAGAAATATGATGCGCTGGTAACCGGCAACATCATCTTCAGAAAACGCCTTGAAGATATCGGGCCGATATCTGCTGAAATGTGTCGTAAATACGGAGCCACAGGCCCTGTTGCACGCGGCGCAGGAATTGACTTTGACGTTCGCAAAAATGAACCCTACTCAGTGTATCCCGAATTTGACTTTGATGTTCCTGTTTATCATGAGTGTGATTCTCTTGCCCGTTACAAGGTACGCATGGATGAAATGGAACAGTCACTGCGTATCGTTGAGCAGGGTCTTGAAAAATTACCTGACGGACCAATCATGCCAAAGAAGGCACCAAAACTGATTAAACCTCCAGCTGGAGATTACTATCAGGCCGTGGAAACTGCACGTGGCAGTTTTGGTATCAGAATCGTAAGTGACGGCACCAAGAATGCCTATCGGTTCAAACTTCGCTCTCCAACATATTCTAACATGTCTCTCTTCGATGAAGCATGTGAGGGCATGATGATAATGGATGCGCTCGCCATGATGGGAAGCTTGGACTTAGTTATACCTGAGATTGACAGGTAAGGGGGAAGCCATATGAGTTTAACAATTTTAAATGCTCTGGTTGCTGTTGTTGCTGCCATTGCCTTCGCTGCACTGAATGCTGCTTACCTGGTCTGGGCAGAGCGTCGGGGAGCTGGTCGCATTCAACGCCGTCCTGGACCAAACGTTAACGGCCCCCTAGGTCTCTTACAGCCCCCAGCAGACGGTATCAAGCTGATGACCAAACAGCTCATGATCCCTGGTGGTGCGGACAAGGCTTTGTTCATGGTGGCTCCTGTTCTGGCTATGGCTCCTGCTATCACAAGTTTTGTTACCGTACCGTTTAGTGATACCATTGTTGCCCACTCCATGAATATAGGAGTGTTGATGATTTTTGCCTTTGCTTCACTTGGCGGTATGGCCATTCTTCTTGCAGGCTGGGGGTCACGAAATAAGTATGGAGTTATGGCATCTGTTCGTGCAGTTTCGCAGAATATTTCCTACGAAGTCCCCATGCTCATTACGGTCATTACCATCGTTATGATGTCAGGTACCATGAATCTCAAAGAACTCGTTGGTGCTCAGGCTGGTGGTATATGGAACTGGAACATTGTCCCTTCGCTCTCAAGTCCATTAATGCCTGTCTCCTTCCTTATTTTCTTTATCTGCTCCCTTGCTGAAACAAACCGTGCCCCATTTGATCTTGGTGAGGCGGAAAGTGAGTTGGTGGCTGGATTTCATACAGAATATGGAAGTATGGGATTTGGACTCTTCTTTATGGGTGAATATGCAAATATTGTTATTGGTGCCTCTCTGATCACCATTCTCTTTCTCGGTGGCTGGGATTGTCCCTTAGGGCTTTTTCCTGGTGTCTGGTGGTTCCTGCTTAAAATTTATCTTCTTATTTTCTCCTTTATCTGGATTCGATGGACATTTCCTCGGACAACAATATATGGACTGCTCAACCTGAGCTGGAAAATATTGATTCCAATCTCACTGTTTAACCTGCTGCTTACAGCAGGATTACTGAAGGTATTTTAATATGGGTGCCTATTTTAGCGAAATATTCCTTGGACTAAAGTCCCTTTTCATAGGGCTTGGTATAACGTTCAAGGAATTCTTCAAGCCTGTGGTTACTGTTGCCTACCCGTACCAAACCATCAAGATGAGCGAACGTTACCGCGGTCATATTGAACTGATTGAGGACGAGGAAGGAAATCCTAAATGCGTCGTCTGCGGAATGTGCGAGCGCGGATGTCCTTCTGGATGTATCAGTCTTGCTTCAGAGTCTGTTGAGTATGAGGTAGAGGTTAAAGGCGAAATGAAGACCAAAAAGAAGAAAGTACTCACAAAGTACGATCTCAACTTCACGACCTGCTCTCTCTGCGGACAGTGTGTCGAGTCTTGCAACTTTGGCGCAATTAAATTTTCTAAAGAATACAATCTTGCTTCAAGCCGGAAGGAAGATTTTCATTTCGACCTTCTTAATAGATTGAAGGAGAGAAACTCATGAACCCAACTGATACCTCAGGTGTTCTCGGTTTTTTCATGGCCGAAGGACTAGCAGGATATGCCGATGCGGCCTCCGGAATTGTCTTTCTGGTAATGCTTGCTGCCATCGTCATCGGCGGAATCATAGCCTGCAATTCAGAGAGGCTAGTCCGTGCCGTGGCTGGACTAGCACTCTGCTTTATCGGAGTTGCCGGTATTTACTACTTTCTCAATTCACCATTTGTATCCATGATGCAGATCCTTATCTATGTAGGAGCTGTTTGCATAACCATTGCCTTTGCCATCATGCTTGCATCGCCTGAAGAAAACAAGAAACAGGGGCCTGCAGGTCCCTTAAGTGGCCCCCTTGGTCTGATTACAGCCGGTTTGGTCACATTTGGAATGATTGGCCTCGCAGTGAACACATCGTTTACAGTTCTTCCTAAGGAGAACATGGGAAGTATACAGCGAATAGGTTCTGAACTTCTCACCAGCTATTCCATGGTCTTTGAACTGGTTTCCATAGTCCTGCTCATTGCAATCATCGGTTCGCTTGTCATTGCACGTCACGGAAGGAGCAAATAAATGTCGATTCTTAACCTCCACAACAGTCTCAATACTTACCTCATCCTTGCCGCGGTTCTCTTTGGTATGGGTATTTATGGACTCGTTACTCGAAGAACCCTTGTTGGAATGTTGATTGCCTCGGAGTTGGTCCTTGCTGCCTCATCCATCAACTTCATGGCATTTAACAGATTCACTGCCCCTGACCCGACTGTGGGCCAGATTTTCACCCTGTTCATTATGGCTATTGCTGCGGCTGAGGCTGCCATTGGCCTCAGTATCACAATTGCAGTATATCGAAATTACAAATCAGTCGACACCGAAGATCTGGTCGACCTTAACGGTTAGGAAAGAGGAACCTCTGTCATGGAAATACAAACGGTCAGTTCCGTAAAACTTCTCCTCGCACTTCTTGTTCCCCTGTTTGGCACTCTCGGTGTCATGTTTATGGGAAAGAACGAGAATATACGTGAGGGTGTCTCATCAGCGGCATCGATTATCCTTCTATTGATTGTGGCCTCGATGATCCCTGATGTTCTCGATGGCAAAATCCTTGAATATCACATATTCTCAGTCCTGCCAGGGCTTACGGTAAAACTTCGGGCAGATGGGATGTCAATGATCTTCGCAATCGTTGCCTCATCCCTTTGGACCATTGCTGTCTATTATTCGCTAGGCTATATGCGGGCTCATCAGGAACATGCCCAGACACGTTTTAATGCCTGCTTTGCTCTCGCCATTTTCGGCGCAATTGGTGTAGCATTCTCCGACAACCTCTTTACCATGTATCTTTTCTACGAGGTTGTTTCAGTCTGCACCTATCCTCTGGTTGCTCACGCACAGGATAAAGACGGTTACGCCGGTGCCCAGAAGTATATCGTTTATCTGACCACCACAGCTAAGCTTTTCCTGTTACCAGCTCTTATCCTTATTTATGTTCTCACAGGAACTCTTGATTTTCCAACCAACATATCAGATGGTCTCTTCACCGAAGGCCTCTCTTCTGGCAATATCCAGAACTGGGTAGTGATCATGCTATACATCTTCTGCATCTTTGGTTTTGCCAAGAACGGTGTTATGCCTTTTCATCACTGGCTGCCAGGTGCCATGGTTGCTCCGACTCCTGTCTCTGCACTTCTTCATGCAGTTGCAGTTGTTAAGGTTGGTGTCTTCTGTACAACCCGGACTATGCTCTATGTCTTTGGCACTGACACCATGCATGCATTGAACCTTGGAATACCAACTGCATACTTTGTTGGATTTACCGTACTTGCCGCATCTGTTCTGGCACTTTCAAAGGACAACCTTAAAGAACGGCTCGCTTATTCGACTATTTCTCAGCTTTCTTACATTATCCTAGGTGTTGCATTGCTTACTCCATCGGGGATTGATGGTGGTCTGATTCATATCGTAAACCATGCATTTTCCAAGATCACCCTCTTTTTCTGTGCTGGAGCAATCATGATTGCAGCTCATAAAAAGGATCTTTCAGAAATGGGTGGGCTTGGCAAGACCATGCCGATTACCTTTGCCTGCTTCTTTGTAGCTTCACTCTCAATGATTGGTGCTCCACCAGTTGCAGGATTTGTTACAAAATGGAATCTGCTGGTCGGCTCCATAGAAGCAAATCAGATTGGAATTCTCTTTATCCTGATTGCTTCAACCATGCTAAACGTCGGGTATTTTGCCCCGGTCACCTACAAGGCGTTTTTTGGAAAACGTCCTGCGGGTGAAACATATCAAGGCATCAAGGAGGCACCGCTATCCATGCTGATCCCTATTGTGATTGCATGTACGATATCTGTGCTGATTGGTATCTTTCCTAACTTTATGATGCAATTTGTAAGGGCGGTGACAGGATGATTGTAAATATGATCGACTACCTTCGAGATCGGTTACAGGCCGTGATTTACTGCTGCTATGGGGTAATGGCCTTCATAGTAATCTGGAGTATGTCCGTGGACACAAGCCACGCCCATACCTGGGCGGAAAAAATGATACCAGGATTCTGGTCACTTTTTGGACTTTGCAGTTGCGCCATCGTCATTATGGTTGCCAGATGGTATGGCAAAAGCGGGATCCAGGCCCGGGAGGATTATTATGACAATTAGTTTTATACACCCGGCACTCATCATGATAGTTGGTGCCTGTCTCCTGCCACTGGTGAGAGGACCATTTCGTAAACCATATATGTTTCTGGTTCCCCTGCTGACATTTATTGATGTTATTTACCTGAGTCAGAATGCAGGAACGTATGGTGTTTTCCAGTTTATGAACTGGGAACTCACCTTTGGCCGCGTTGATCGATTGTCCATGATCTTTGGATTTATCATGGCACTGATGGCCATTATAGGCACCATTTACGGCATGCACGTTGAAGACGAATGGCAGCATATTGCTGCCTGGTTCTATGTTGCAGGATCGCTTGGGGCCATTTATGCAGCTGATTACATAACTCTTTTCCTCTTCTGGGAAATGATGGCTTTTGCTTCAACCTTTTTAATCTGGGCTAGAAAAGATGAAGAGGCACTTGCAGCCGGATATCGTTATATTCTTGTCCATACCTTTGGTGGAGTTGTTCTCCTTCTTGGATTTGTTCTTAGATACCAGGCAACCGGAGATCTCAGTTTTGACCAGTTAAATGTCGCTTCACCAGAACTGTACACCTGGTTGATAATGGCTGGTCTCATGCTTAATGCTGCAGTTCCACCACTGCATTCATGGCTACCTGATGCCTACTCTAAGGCAACAGCAATCGGTGCAGTCTTTATGTGCGCCTTCACTACCAAGACTGCTGTTTACACTCTTATCCGCAGCTGTTCCGGGTTTGAGGTACTCATTTACCTTGGAATCATCATGGCCATCTACGGTATTATCTATGCTGTGATGGAAAATGATGTCCGCAAACTTCTCGGTTGGGAAATCGTATCACAGGTTGGATATATGGTTGCCGGTGTAGGGATTGGAACCAGCCTTGCCATCAATGGAGCCTGCGCTCACGCTTTTGCTCATATCCTCTACAAAGGATTGCTCTTTATGGCAGCGGGTGCCATTTTAACCACAACAGGAAGACAAAAGCTTACCCAGTTAGGTGGCCTATACAAGAAAATGCCCGCCACAATGGTCTTCATGCTCATCGGTGGACTGGCTGTTTCTGGACTGCCGTTTATGTCAGGCTTTATTTCCAAGTCCATGATCATCGCTGCTGCGTTTGAATCTCACATTCTTTGGGCTGGATTTGCTTTGACCCTTGTTTCAGCCGGGACATTCCTTGCAGCAGGTCTAAGACTTCCTTACCTGGTATTCTTTGGTGAGAATAACTGTTCTGAAGAGACCTGGGAGAAGGCACAGGATCCAAGCTGGAATATGCAGCTTGCCATGGCCATTGGTGGATTCCTCTGTATCTTTCTTGGCTGCTACACACCCTTTTTGTACAATATGCTGCCAAATACCGAAGTTGTTTTTCATCCCTACAACGCATACCATCTCAGCGAAACCCTGCAGATCATGGCATTCACCGGTTTTGGATTCTTCATGCTTCGTAAGTATGTAATGCCAAGGAATACAATTAGCCTTGATATGGACTGGTTCTATCGTATGGGTGGTCGTGCATTCCTCTGGACTGTTATTAATCCTCTTCAGTGGTTTGATAATGCTATCGGTAAATTTTACAAAGCCGTTGGAATCAATTGCCTTATGGTAACATCTGCATTCTGGTCCTGGTTTGACTGGAATGGCATTGATGGTGTTGTTGATGGAACTGCTCGTTGTGTTCGAGCCATTGGCCGCAGAGTGACCATTGTTCTGCAACGTGGCGAAATCCAGCAGACAATTTATTACACAGTATCCTTTGCAGCCGTTCTTCTGGTAGCCTACGTTTGGCTATAACGATTTGAACATACTTTTAAATTAGTAATAAACAAATAAACTGATATCGAGGAACACTGGAAAATGGATCAACTACTAATCAATCCAGATTATCCACACATACTGAGTACGCTTATCTTCCTGCCTCTTGCAGGAGCTATATTGCTGCTCTTTGTTCGGAATGAATTTTTTGCACGGTACTGGGCGCTCGGAATTACCACGCTCACAGCCCTCCTTTCCATTCCCTTGATCAAAGCCTTTGACATGACCACCAGCAAATATCAATTTGTTGAACAGGTAAGCTGGATTAAATCTCTAAACATACAATATGTTATTGGAATTGATGGAATATCAATCCTCCTTGTCATGTTGACCACTCTTATCATGCCGCTCTGTGTGCTCGCCTCATGGAGCTATATAAAAACCAGAGTGCAGGCCTTTATGGTATGTCTCCTTATCATGGAATGTGCCATGCTTGGAGTCTTCATGGCCCTTGACTTTGTTCTCTTTTATATACTCTGGGAGGCTATGCTTATCCCCATGTATATGCTCATTGCAATCTGGGGTGGCCCACGAAAGATCTATGCATCGGTTAAGTTCTTTCTCTATACCCTTGCCGGTTCTGTCATGCTGCTTGTTGCAATTATCTGGCTATACATCAATAACGGATATAGCTTTTTCATCCCGGATATGATGTGGCAGAATTATTCAAGTACTGCTCAGATCTTCTTATTCCTGGCATTTTTCCTGGCATTTGCGATCAAGGTACCCATGTTTCCCTTTCACACATGGTTACCCGCTGCACATGTTGAAGCACCAACAGCAGGTTCCGTAATACTTGCTTCAGTTCTCCTCAAAATGGGAACATATGGTTTTCTTCGCTTTGCAATCCCAATCACTCCTGAAGCTACGATGACACTTGCTCCAGCGATCCTGTGGCTCTCGATAGCAGGTATTATTTATGGTGGTTTTACCGCCCTCGCTCAAAGTGATATGAAAAAACTGATAGCTTACTCATCGGTTGGTCATATGGGATTTGTAACACTTGGTATTTTCGTTCTAAACACCTCAGGTGTTGAAGGTGCCATTCTTCAAATGATTAACCATGGTATCACAACAGGCGCACTCTTTCTCTGTATTGGAATGATCTATGAACGTACCCATTCAAGAGAACTTCGTGATGCAACTGGTGTTGGTAAGCACATGCCGATTTATGTAACATTCCTTACTTTCTTCTCTCTGTCTTCATTTGGATTTCCTGCAACAAACAGTTTTGTCGGTGAATTTCTGATTCTTGCCGGAACATTCGAGCAATCCATCTGGCTGGCTCTCGCTGCTATCCCCGGTGCTGTACTTGCTGCTGCTTATATGCTTCGTATGCTGCAGAAGATTGTATGGGGTGGAACCGACAATCCCGATCAGTCATGGATTAAAGATCTTAATATTCGCGAGATCGTGACCCTTGCCCCCTTCCTCTTCTTTGTTTTCTGGATTGGACTCGGTGCTCAACCATTTATCGATCTTATTCATGTAAGTGTTGACAATTTACTGAACAACTATCACGGCTTTCATAGCCAGATAGCTGTGGTAACAGACTTAATTGTACAGTAACAGCGTTCTTTATTAACGTTTCGCAAAAGGTATAAAAATGCAATTTCTCCCTGAGTTAACACTGTTGGGTGCAGGCCTTATCATCTTTATAGTAAGCCTCGGCAAAGCCACTGGTGATACTACTAGAAATATTGCCATTGGACTCGGTGCTGCCATTTTTGGAGCCACTCTTCTCAGTTCCTGCCAAACTGGCAAACTCTTTTTTGATACCTATCAGGTTGATCTGTTCTCACAGGTCTTTAAAGCTCTTATCGCTGGGGCAATGCTGATAGTTCTCCTGTTTGGCAACAAACTCAAAGCGATACCTCAAAAAGTACATCCTGAATACTATCTCTTCATGTTTATGAGTGTTCTGGGTCTTATGATGCTTGTATCAAGTGTTGAGTTACTTGCCATCTTCGTTTCTTTAGAGCTCTCTTCATTTGCCGTATATATCATGGTCCCCATGCGTGACGATGAAGGTAAGTTCAGATTCCAGATGGAAGCTGGTATTAAATATCTTCTCTTTGGTGTAACAGCCACTGGCTTTATGCTTTTTGGTATGAGCTATATGTATGGGTTGACCGGCTCCACTGAGCTGTCAGTTGTCATTACAAAGCTATCTACTATGTGGAATAACCCTGCAGCAGTCATTGCCATGATGATGGTTCTTGCAGGCTTCTTTTATAAACTTGCAATTTTCCCGTTTCACTTTTGGGTACCAGATGTCTATGAAGGTGCATCGAACGAAACCACAGCGTTTATTGCATCTGTTCCAAAACTAGCTGCAGTTGCCCTGCTTATCCGCCTTGTGAGCCTTATCAGTGGTGAAGGTCAGGCGATTTTAAACATCCTCATGATATGTGCCGTCGTATCAATGTTCTATGGAAACCTTTCTGCCCTCGTTCAAAAGGATATAAAACGAATGTTAGGGTTTTCAGGTATCGCGCATGCCGGATTCGTCCTTCTTGGTATTCTCACTTTCCAGATCACTGGATTTGCCAATGCCATGTACTACATCATTGGGTATGTGCTTATGAACCTGGCATGTTTCCTCGTTATCTGCACAGTTTCTAAAAATGGCGAAAACGTCATGATTGAAGACCTTTCAGGACTCCATAAACGCTCTCCAATTATGGCCTTCACCTTGGCGGTTGGGCTTTTTGCCCTTGCCGGAATCCCTCCATTCGTTGGGTTCATGGGTAAATTCATGTTACTTGCAGGTGCCTTAAAAGAAGGGTATATGCTGATTGTTATCCTTGCCGCCATCAATACAGCTATTGCCATTTATTACTACTTATCCGTTATCCGTGTCACATACACTGCAGACCCTGAAGAACGATCAATTGTCACTCCATCAATGTTGACTAACGCAACATCCGTCTTCCTTCTGACGATAATTGTAATCATGGGTGTCTTACCACAACGTTTTGTTGACTATGCATCAACTGTAGTGCAGACAATAATGTAACTTGCTTTTTTAGGATCAATTTTTCAAAAAGCCCTGTGGAAACTCACAGGGCTTTTTTAGTTTCAGTAGTCTTGAAAGAGTAAAAGGCAACGTTCTTGTTTTTTATTTATCTGTTTTTTGAAAATCGTGTATAACTTTAGTATTGATTCATTTTAACAATGGAACAAAACTTCTTCAGGTTTCATTGCGTTATCGTTTAATTGCCTTACTATGTTTGGAGAAGAATCTTTTTTTCACTCTATTTAGTCATTTTCGGAGGAAGTATTCATGAAGAATCAGGAGTTGCGATCATCCTTAATCAAGTCAGGTATTTTGCTGATAGTCTGCATTTTCTTTATATATTCATTTGCAGCTAGTAATTCCGGCGGTATAACTGGCACCATCAGTTCCCTTTTCTCCGGTATTTTATTTATTATTGGCTTAACTCTTGCGCTTGCGGTGAGTGTACTTGTACTGTTTGGAA